>JAFZHY010000021.1 GCA_017554615.1 Clostridia bacterium | reverse complement strand
AGAAATATCAAGGATAATACTTTTGTATATCTGAAGAGATTTCTGCAATATGAAACATAATTTATATTTTAAAACCATATGGTGTTCGAGTACTACTGCACTAAACAAATTAAACTTATATTTATCATCCTTTAACTTAAAATATTCGCTTCTGCCTGTACTGACATTTGTAACACCTGTAAAAAAAACGCAGGAAGAATTAAAATAAGTATTATAATCAAAGGGAACAAGTCTTAAAGGTATTTCTTCATACACAAATTTCTGGCCGAATAATGCCCTCTCTTTTATTAAGTTGGCTATTGATACATATCTTTTATCATTTATATATTTTTCGCAGACTTCAAGATTTCTGCCTTTTTGCTTAGAAATATAGGAAATTCCGTATGCAGCACCTGCAGAAACTCCTATACCATAATCAAATTTTATATTCCTTTCTAAAAAGGCATCTAAAACACCGGCAGTATACATTCCTCTTAAACCGCCGCCCTCTAATACTAACCCTGTTTTAGTCAAGTTCTATCACTCCGTCATAAAGCATTTTATATTTTCCACCCAGTTTAATAAGTTCGTCATGAGTTCCCGCTTCTATTATCTGTCCCATCTCAAGCACCATAATAATATCAGCATTTCTAACAGTAGAGAGCCTGTGGGCAATAACAAAGGTTGTTTTCCCCCTCATAAGTTTTTCAAGCCCTTTATCTATTAACCTTTCGGTCATTGTATCTACTGAACTTGTAGCCTCATCAAAAATAAGAATAGGCGTATTTGCTATTGCTGCTCTTGAAATATTTAAAAGTTGCCTTTGCCCCTGGGATAGATTTGCTCCATCCCCTTCTATTAAGGTATTATAACCCATAGGTAACTTTGTGATAAAACTGTGGGCACTTGCATTTTTTGCCGCTTCTATAACTTCTTCGTCAGTAGCATCCAGTCTTCCGTAGCGTATATTTTCCATTACGGTACCTGTGAAAAGGTGGGTATCCTGAAGAACTACTGCCATGGCTTTTCTTAGTTCATCTCTTTTTATCTTTTTAATTTCTATATTATCTATTAAAATTTTACCGTCTGTTATATCGTAAAATCTTGTAATAAGGTTTGTAATAGTGGTCTTCCCTGCCCCTGTTGAGCCTACAAAAGCAATTTTCTGCCCACTTAAAGCATTGATATTTGCTTTTTTTAGCACCTGTTTTTCAGGAACATATGAAAAATCAACATCAATAAATTTAACCTCGCCTTTTGCTTCTATTTTCTCGTTTCCATTAACCCAGTAAAATTTATCATTTTCTTTTAAAAGAGAATATACTGCATCAACATCTGAAATTTCTGCAACCTCGTCAAACACATCACAAATTCGCTCTGTTCCTGCTACTGCCGAAACAATGGCATTAAACTGCTGAGATGCTTCATTGATAGGTTTTGCAAACTGCCTTGCAAGGCTTAAGAAAACCACTAACCCCCCAACGCTTAAATAACCTCCGAGCGCAAACATTCCACCTATCATTGCAATAAGAGAATAATTTATATTATTAAGGTTAGACATTACAGGCATCATAGACCCTGCGACAGACTGAGCAGAAATTGCGGATTTTCTTAATTCGTCGTTTAACTTTTTAAACTCTTTCTTGGCTCTTTCTTCATAAGAGAAAACTTTAACAACTTTCTGACCTGTAATAGTTTCTTCTATATATCCGTTAACAGCGCCAAGATTTTTCTGCTGAAGTTTAAAGTATTTGCTCCCTGCACTCATAATAGTTCGTGATGCAAAAAATAAAACAGGGGCAATAAGTAAGGTAACTAAAGTAAGCAGCGGGTTTTTGGAAAGCATAAGTGAAATTATACCCACTAATGTAACTGCGCTTGAAAAAAGCGCAGTAAGCGAATTATTAAGCGCATCGTTTAAAGTATCCACATCATTGGTAAAACGACTCATTATTTCACCGTTTGTATGAGTATCATAGTATCTTACACTTAAAGTCTGAAGATGGTTAAATAAATCTTCCCTTAAATCTTTAATGGTAGTCTGAGAAACTTTAAGCATAATTCTCATTTGAAAATACTGAGCCGAAACTGATACAAGATAAAATATAAGTAATGTAAGTGCACCAAAAAACGCCCCTTTAATTCTTCCTTCAAGGGTTAAATTTAATTTATTGTCAAGAAAATTATCTATTATTGGCTGAAGTTGGTTTGTTGCACCTAAACTTGCAATTATATTGATAAACACAAGAGAGAATGCAATAATGAGCATCGCTTTTTTCTTTTTTATATACTGCCATAAAAACTTAACTGCTCTTTTAAAGTCCTTAGGCTTTTGCATAATAAGATTAGGTCCTCGCCCCGGCCCTCCTGCAGGGCGCCTTGCACCCGGGCCCATAGGTCCTGCCATAAACTATCCCTCCTGTTGTGATGTATAAATCTCTTTATAAGTCGCACTTATCTTCATAAGTTCTTCGTGTGTGCCAACTGCCTCTAAAGATGCATCGTTTAGCACTATTATTTTATCGGCATCTTTTACCGAAGATATTCTCTGGGCAATAATAAATGTAGTAGTGTCTTTTAAAGACTCCGAAAGCGCTTTTTGAATGTTGCGCTCGGTTGCAGTATCAACTGCACTGGTGGAATCGTCGAGAATAAGAATTGCAGGTTTTTTAAGCATTGCCCTTGCAATACAAAGCCTTTGTTTCTGCCCACCCGAAAGATTTGCTCCACCCTGGTCAATAAAGGTGTTATATCCTTTTGGCATTTTAATTATAAATTCATGAGCCTGAGCAGCATTTGCAAAAAATTTCATCTCTTCATCGGTTGCGTTTTCATTACCCCATCTTAAATTTTCGGCTACCGTTCCGCTAAACAAGGTATTCTTCTGTAAAACAACGCCGATATTCTCTCTTAAATCGTCAAGATTATAGTCTTTTATATCTATACCGTCAATTAAAATTTGCCCTTTTGTTATATCATAAAGCCTTGGTATAAGTTGCACCAAAGATGTTTTCCCGCTTCCTGTGCTTCCTACAACAGCAATAGTTTCCCCTTTTTTTGCTTCAAATGAAATATCCTTTAAAACATATTCAGACTGGTCTTTTGAATATTTAAAATAAACATTTTTAAATATAACATTACCGTCTATTTTTGATTTTCCAAAAGCGTCTTCTTTACTTGACAGTGTTGAAGTAGTATTAAATATTTCGCCAACCCTTTTAAAAGATGCACTTGCTCTTGTTAAGTTAATAAATACCATAGAAATCATCATCAGTGAAAATAAAATATGGTTAATATAATTTAAGTATGCAGAAAGTTCGGCAACTGTCATATTGGAATAAATTATCTGGTTTGAGCCGAACCACACAACAAGCACGGTGGAAAGGTTCATAAGAAGAGACATTATGGGCATATTAAGTATAACAAGATACATTGCCTTTAATGATGTTTCCATAAGATTGGTATTTGCCTTTTTAAACTTTTCTTTTTCATCGCTCTGCCTAACAAAAGATTTAACTACTCTTACATTCATTAAATTTTCTCTTACTGTTCCGTTAAGTTTATCCATCGCTTTTTGCATAATTGTAAAAAGCGGTGTTGATTTTATTATTATAACAATTAAGGAAACTAAAAGCAGAGGAACAATAAACGCAAATATTAGCGATATACTTGCATTAAGGCTAAGCGTCATCCCGATAGCAAAGACAAACATAAGCGGTGCTCTTACCATAACACGCATACACATAGTAAAAGTGTGTTGCATCTGGGTAACATCATTAGTCATCCTTGTAACTAATGATTCGGTAGAAAAAGCGTCAATATTTTCAAAAGAAAATTCTTGAATTTTGGAATAAATTCCCTCTCTTAAATCGGCAGCAAATGAAACTCCTGCTTTTGCAGAGTATCTGGCATTCATAACACCTGCATAAATTGCAAAAAGTGCAACAAGTATCATTAAAATTCCTGTTCTTATAATATATCCTGAATCTGATGCTTCAATTCCATTCTCAATAATTTTTGACATAAGATAAGGCTCAAGCATAACACATACTACATCAACAGCCATAAAAAAGACTGCTAATAAAATAGTATTAATATATGGCTTTACATACCTTAAAATATATTTCATATTATATCTCCTTTTAAATTTAAAAAAAATTAAAAAGCCTTTTGTTGAGGCTTTTGTACGATATTTTACTCACTAATATTTTATAGTATTTTTTTTCCTGTGTCAATATGAATTAAAAATGGGCAGCGTAGAAATAATAAGGTTGAAAGGAGTGAATTAGAATGCTAGATAACAACAAAAAATCAAACAAAAAAGACCAGAGAAATGAACAGGAAAAAAACAACAACAATAACAGGAACAACTAAAAAATGGTGGGAAAATATAAAAAGGCGACTAAGAAAAATGATGTAGCCAATAAAGCAAACGAAGTTGTCAGGGCGTATCTTGCAAAGGATATTTTAGAAACCGACCCTAACGGAAGCTATACAGGAAATCCCAAAGAAAAATTTGAAAAACCTGTGCAGGATGCAGATGACCTGTAATAAATTTTTTTAAAACAGAAAGAGAAGATTTGGCCTTTTGCCAAATCTTCTCTTTTTTTAATTATATTCTTTTATAAGGAGTGCTCTCGTATAACCCCTGCACAAAACACTTATAATTGTTTTTCTTCTTTTGTATTACCCTTGCTATTGACACTATTTCATCAGCATTGCCATAACAGCCTTTTGTACATGAAGCCTGTTTTCTGCTTCGTCAAACACTCTTGACCATCTTCCGTCAATAACCCCTTCTGATACTTCATAGCCTCTGTATGCAGGAAGACAATGTAAAAATATTGCATCATCTTTAGCAAAAGACATAAGTTTTTCATTAACTTGGAATCCCTCAAATTTTTTAACTTTTTCTGCCTTTTCGCTTTCCTGACCCATACTAACCCATGTATCAGTATAAACTGAATCAGCGTCAGAGACTGCTTTCTCAGGGTCGTTTGTAAATTCTAAAACTGCGCCAGTTTTTTTAGCCATACTAAGCGCTTGTTCAACTACTTCTTTATCGCACTCAAAACCTTTCGGTGTAGCAACGCTCATATTCATTCCGGAAAGTGCTGATGCATATAAAAGAGAGTGTGTAACATTATTTCCGTCCCCTACATATGCAATTTTTAATCCCTCTAATTTTTTCTTTTCTTCATAGATTGTAAGAAAATCGGCAAGTGCCTGACAAGGATGAGTTAAATCGGTAAGCCCGTTTATAACAGGAATAGACCCGTATTTTGCAAGGTCTAAAACATCTGACTGTTTAAAAGTTCTTATCATTATACCGTCTAAAAATCTGGAGAGAACATTCGCTGTGTCATATATTGTTTCTCCTCTTCCAAGCTGAATATCATTTGAACTTAAAAATAATGCCTGACCTCCAAGCTGATACATACCAACCTCAAAAGAAACTCTTGTTCTTGTAGAAGATTTGGTAAAAATCATACCTAATGTTTTGCCTTTTAAAAGATGATGAGGTATCCCCTTTTTATTTTCATCTTTTAATTTTATTGCCAGTTTTAAAATATTATTAAAATCATCAGTTGTTATGTCTTTTAAAGTTACTAAATGGTTCATTTTATTTCCTCCAGAATTTCTCTAAATATTTCTATAAAGTATAAAACATCTTCTTTTTTACTATCAAAAGTACAAATCCGTCAGGCTCAAAAACACAGAACTTTTCTTTTGCCAAATTTATAACACCTTTTGGCTAGTGCAGTAGTACTTGAACGCAATATGCCTTAAACTTGTTAAATTCCAATCTTTTTAATTTGTCGTCCTCGTAAGGCGTCAGCCTGACTTCGTCCTTCGCATTAAAAATCTTAAAAATTTTCCTGCGTTTAAGGTCGAAGAGTTTTAAAACAAGAAATTTT
>JAFZHY010000020.1 GCA_017554615.1 Clostridia bacterium | reverse complement strand
TATGTGATACCCGGATAGGAAAAATTTCTTGGATTTAACCAAAATGACCGAAGGTGTATGTGATACATCGAGAGGCATTTTGGTTAAAAATGCAAAGCATTAAATTTCATAAATCGCTTTTGCGATTTATTCATTATTTCATTAACGGCCTTGCACCTATAATTATTCTATATACATATGTATACCCTTTACTATTCCCCCTCTGCTTTGCATGGTCCGAGGAATTTTAACATCTGCCGGATAGGAAAAATTTCTTGGATTTAACCAAAATGACCGAAGGTGTATGTGATACATCGAGAGGCAAAGGGACGATTCTATTGTCATATTATTTCAAGACTGGAGAACCGTCTTTTTATCTATTTCTATACTCTTGTAAAAAGTTTATAAAAAAGATGATTGTTAAACTAAAAAAGGGTAATAATCACCAAAAAGTGATTATTACCCGTAAGCCCGAAGCTGTATTTAAGATACTGCGAGTGGCTTTTTTAGTTTAACAGGCGCTTTTTTTAAGCTTTTTACTATACGCCAAAGAGTAGTTCGCCATATGTCGGAAACGGCCAATACTCAGCCGAAGTGTTAACTTCTATCTCATCAGCAATTTCCCTTATTGTTTCCATAAACGGAACGATAGTTTCTGATGAGAAGAATGCTTTATTTTCTGCTCCCTCTAAATTTTTAAGAGTTTTTATCATTTCTTCTAACTTTTCGCATTTTGTTAAAAGTTCGTCAGAAAGTTCTGCTAAATTCTTTAAAGTTTTAGTTTCATAGTTTACAGGAATCAGTTTTAAAACATTCTTTTTACTATGTATAGTTTCTGCCAACTCTTTCTGATAAAGACTTACTGCAGGAAGAATATCTTTTCTTATAATATCTGACATGGTTAGTGCTTCGATATTTATAACTTTAGTATAGTTTTCATACTGAATTTCCTGTCTTGATAAAATTTCGCTCTCTGTAAAAATAGAGTGTTTTGCAAATAAATCAATATTCTTCTTATCGTTAAAGCATTTTAGGGCATCAGGAGTTTTTCTTAAATTAAGAAGTCCTCTTTTTTCCGCTTCCTTAACCCATTCGTCAGAATAGTTATTTCCGTTAAAGATAATTCTCTTATGCTCTTTAAATATTTTCTTAAGAAGTTTATCAAGTTCCTTTTTAAAATCGTCTGCATTTTCCAAAACATCTGCAAACTGGCACAATTCTTCTGCCACCATTGTATTTAACATATAGTTTGCACATGCGATAGATTCGCTTGCCCCTACCATTCGAAACTCGAACTTATTGCCTGTAAAAGCAAAAGGCGATGTTCTGTTTCTGTCGGTAGTGTCTTTAGGGAACTTAGGAAGAACATGGACACCTATTTCCATCTGCACATTCTGTTTGCCCTGATATTCTTCGCCTGATAGGATAGATTCCAAAATTTCTGTAAGTTCTTCGCCTAAAAACATTGAAACTATTGCAGGAGGTGCTTCATTTGCACCTAATCTGTGGTCATTACCTGCAGAGGCGATACAGATTCTTAGTAAGTCCTGATATTCGTCAACTGCTTTTATAACTGCTGCTAAGAACAGTAAGAACTGAGCATTATCCTGAGGAGAATCTCCAGGCTCTAAAAGATTTATTCCAGACTCAGTTGAGATAGACCAGTTGTTATGCTTACCACTTCCGTTAACCCCGTCAAAAGGTTTTTCGTGAAGCAGACACACTAAGTCATGCTTCTGGGCAATTTTTTTCATAACCTCCATAGTAAGTTGATTCTGGTCGGTGGAAATATTTGAAGTTGTAAATATAGGTGCAAGTTCATGCTGGGCAGGTGCTGCCTCGTTATGCTTGGTTTTTGCCAAAATTCCAAGTTTCCATAGTTCTAAGTCAAGTTCTTTCATATACTCGGAAATTCTTGGCTTTATTGTACCGTAATAATGGTCGTCCATTTCCTGACCTTTAGGCGGTTTAGCACCAAAAAGGGTTCTTCCTGTATACATTAAGTCTTTTCTTAAATCGTAATATTTTTTATCTATTAAGAAATATTCCTGCTCTGCGCCCACTGTGGTAAGAACTCTTTTTTCATCCTTACCAAATAATTTTAAAATTCTTAAGGCTTGTTTATTTATTGCCTCCATTGACCTTAAAAGAGGAGTTTTTTTATCAAGCGCTTCCCCTGTATATGAGCAAAAAGCAGTAGGAATACATAAGGAATCGTCTTTTATAAATGCATATGAAGTAGGGTCCCATGCTGTGTAACCCCTTGCTTCAAATGTCGCTCTTAAGCCCCCTGACGGAAAAGATGATGCGTCCGGCTCCCCTTTTATAAGTTCTTTGCCTGAAAATTCCATTATAATATTACCGTCTTTTGCAGGGGATATAAAACTGTCATGTTTTTCGGCAGTTATCCCTGTCATAGGCTGAAACCAGTGGGTATAATGGGTTGCGCCCTTTTCTATTGCCCATTCTTTCATGGCATTTGCAACCACGTCGGCAATATCACGGTTAATAGATTTGCCCTGCTCCATAGTTTTCTTTAAAGATTTATATACGTCTTCAGGCAATCTTTCTTTCATTACCTTATCATTAAAACACATACTTGCGTATAATTTAGGAATATCTATCATCGTAAGTACCCTTTCCTTAAATTTCATTTGTTTCTTCTGTTTCTTCCTCTTCTTTTTCAACAACTGCAACAGACACAACTTTTACATCGTCTTTTAATTTCATAATTTTAACACCTGATGTGTCTCTTCCCAAAGTGGAAATATCTTCAACTGCAGTTCTTATAATTACGCCCTCTGATGTGATAAGCATAATATCATCATTATCTGTAACAGTTTTAATACCTGTAACATTACCTGTTTTAGAAGAGATTTTATAGGTTCTTATACCTTTACCGCCCCTTGTCTGAACTTTATATTCAGAAAGTTCGGTTCGCTTACCCATACCGTTTTCAGAAACAACCAACAGTCTTGATTCATCAGTTACAAGACAGGCGCCTACAACAAAGTCATTGTCTCTTAACTTAATACCTCTTACACCGTGCGCTGTTCTTCCCATAGGACGAACATCCTTTTCGTTAAATCTTATTGCATTACCTAAAGAAGTTCCAAGGACAATATCATTTTCTCCGTTGGTGATTTCAACTTTTATAAGTTCATCGCCCTCATTTAAGCCGATAGCATTAAGACCTCCTGAACGGTTGGAGTTATATTCTGAAAGTTTTGTTTTCTTGATTGTTCCGAGTTTTGTTACCATTGTTAAGTATGAATCGTCGTCAAACTCTTTTATCGGAATAGTTGCTGTTACCTTTTCTTCAGGGTCAAGGCTTAAAAGGTTAACAATAGGCATACCTTTGGCAGTTCTTGATGCTTCAGGAATCTGATATCCTTTCATCTTGAACATTCTTCCCTTATTGGTAAAGCATAAAATAAAGTTATGAGTAGATGTGGTAAATATCTGTTCCACAAAGTCTTCCTCTTTGGTTGCCATACCCGAAATACCTCGTCCGCCACGCTTCTGGCTTCTGTATGTATCGGTTTTAAGCCTTTTTATATAACCTGTATGAGTCATTGTGATAACAACATCTTCTTCTTCGATTAAGTCTTCATCTTCAATCTGAGAATAATCGAATGTGATTTCGGTTCTTCTTTCATCACCGTATTTTTCTTTAATTTCGTTAAGTTCTTTCTTTATCTGCTCGAATAATAAGCCCCTATCCCCTAAAAGACTTTCAAATTCATTTACTCTTGCCCTTAATTCGTTATATTCTTCTTCGATTTTTTCGCCGTTTAATCTTTGAAGCTGGGCAAGTCTCATATCAAGAACGCTTTGCGCCTGAATTTCTGAAAATTCAAATCTTTCTATAAGTCTTTCTTTAGCATCGTCATAAGAATTTCTTATAATATTTATAATCTCGTCAATATTTGAAAGCGCAATTCTTAAGCCCTCTAAGATATGCATTCTTGCTAATGCTTTTTCACGGTCAAACTTAATTCTTCTTGTAACGATTTCTTCCTGAAACTTAATAAAGTGGCTTATAACTTCTTTTAAGCACATAAGTTTCGGTCTTCCGTTCTGAAGCGCTATCATATTGACTGAGAAACTATCCTGAAGTCTTGAGTATTTATAAAGCTGGTTTAACACAACTTGTGGATTGGCTTCTTTTTTAAGATATATTTCTATTCTTATACCTGCTCTTTTTGAAGAATGGTCTTCAATATCAGATAACCCGTCAATCTTTTTGTCTTTTACAAGGTTTGCAATAGACTCAACAAGCATTCTCTTGTTAACAAGATACGGAAGTTCTGTTATGACTATTGAATATCCACCGTTCTTTTTCTCTACTATTTCTGTTTTGGCACGGACAATAATTTTTCCTCTGCCTGTTTCATAGGCGCTTCTTATTCCGCTTCTTCCCATAATGGAAGCGTAAGTCGGAAAGTCAGGGCCTTTGATATATTCCATAAGTTCTTCGGTTGTTATATCAGGGTTATCTATCTGCGCGATAACTCCATCTAAAACTTCGCTAAGATTATGTGGCGGAATATTTGTTGCCATACCAACAGCGATACCTGAACTTCCGTTAATTAAAAGTGTTGGTATCCTTGTAGGAAGAACTGTCGGCTCTACTCTTTTTTCATCAAAGTTAGGTGCAAAATCAACAGTATTCTTTTCTATATTTTCAAGCATCAGATTTGATAACTTGCTCATTCTTGCTTCGGTATAACGGTAAGCAGCAGGAGGGTCCCCGTCGACTGAACCGAAGTTACCATGCCCGTCAATTAACATATATCTCATAGAGAAGTCCTGAGCAAGTCTAACCATTGCATCATAAACAGAAGCATCTCCGTGCGGATGGTATCGACCGATAACATTACCGACTGTGGTCGCTGACTTGAAGAAAGGTTTATCATATGTTAAATGCTCTTCGTGCATTGAATAAAGAATTCTTCTGTGAACAGGCTTTAGACCGTCTCTTACATCAGGAAGCGCTCTTGAAACTATAACACTCATCGCATAGTCGATAAATGCTTCCTTCATTCTTTTTTCTATATCAACATTAACAATAGTTTGTGTATCAAAATATTCCTCAAAATGAGAATCTATTTTTTCATTTTTTTCATTAGCCATTTTAAAATTCCTCTTTCAAAAAGTTTTTAAACATCAAGGTTTGTAACATACTGAGCATTTTCTTCTATAAATTCTCTTCTTGGCTCAACCTCGTCGCCCATAAGAATACTGAAAATCTGGTCAGCCTTCTGGGCATCCTCCAATGTAACTTTAAGTAAAATTCTGTTTTTAGGGTCCATAGTTGTTTCCCAGAGTTCTTCAGGGTTCATTTCCCCAAGACCTTTATATCTTGAAATGTCTACTTTAGCATTAACATCTCCGTCTTTTAACTCTTCGCTTATTCTGTCTCTTTCTTCATCAGAGAAAGCAACAAAACTTTTCTTACCTCTTGAAAGTTTATAAAGAGGCGGTTTTGCAAGATATATATGCCCTGTTTCAACAAGTGTTCTCATAAATCTGAAGAAAAAGGTTAAAAGCAGAGTCTGGATATGCGCTCCGTCAACATCGGCGTCCGCCATTATTATTACTTTATCATATCTTAATTTTTCAATATTGAATTCTTCGCCTATACCTGTACCAAGCGCCTGAATAACAGGTTTTAACTTATCGTTTCCGTAAACCTTGTCTGCTCTTGATTTTTCTACATTAAGCATTTTACCCCAAAGAGGAAGAATTGCCTGATACTTACTGTCTCTACCCTCTTTCGCACTACCTCCTGCAGAGTCTCCTTCGACTATGTAGACTTCTGTTTTGGTAGGGTCTTTAACTATACAGTCTGCAAGTTTACCAGGAAGTGAGTTTGTTCCAAGAGGTGTTTTTCTTGCAGTATCCCTTGCTCTTCTTGCTGCTTCTCTTGCACGGGATGCTGTAAGCGCTTTTTCAATTATAATTCTTGATACCTGCGGATTTTCGTTTAGAAAATCGCCAAGTTTTTCAGTAATTAAAGAGGATACAATACCCCTTACTTCACTGTTACCAAGTTTTGTTTTTGTCTGCCCCTCAAACTGTGCTTCGGTAACTTTAACGCTTATTACAACTGTTAAACCTTCCCTTACATCTTCGCCTGAAAGTTCGGTATCGTCTTTTTTTAGTATATTCATTTTTTTGGCGTAATCGTTTATAGTACGGGTAAGCGCTGCTTTAAAACCTATTTCGTGATATCCACCCTCGGTTGTTCTTATATTATTGGCAAAACTTGTTATAAGTTCGCTGTATGAATCGGTATACTGCATTGCCACTTCAACATAAGTATCGCCTTTCTGGCATTCTACATGGATAATCTCTTCGTGAATAGGTGTTTTACCCTTGTTGTTATACTGAACATAAGACTTGATTCCACCCTCATACTGAAGAGTTTTTTGTTTTATCTCTTCTTTACGGTTGTCAGTAAATATGATTTTAATACCCCTGTTTAAAAACGCCTGTTCTCTCAAACGGTCTAATAATGTATTATAATCATAATATGTTTCTTCAAAAATATCAGGGTCGGCAAGGAAAGTAACCTCTGTTCCCCTTTTGTCAGTTTTACCTATAATTTTGGTAGGCTCAACTGCTTTCCCTTTTTCAAATTTAAGATAGTGGATATTTTCTCCGTCAAAAACCTTAACTTCAAGATAGGTTGATAAAGCGTTAACAACAGAAGCACCAACTCCGTGAAGTCCGCCTGATACTTTATAACCTGAACCGCCAAATTTACCTCCGGCATGAAGTTTTGTGAATATAACCTCTAATGTGGATATACCCATTTTAGGATGAATACCCGTAGGAATACCCCTACCGTCATCAGAAACCGTAACTGTTCCGTCTTTATTTAAATCAACGCTGATATTTTTACAGTATCCTGCCAATGCTTCGTCAATAGCATTATCAACTATTTCATAAACAAGATGGTGTAAACCCCTTATAGATGTAGAGCCTATATACATTCCGGGTCTTTTTCTTACTGCTTCCAACCCCTCTAATACCTGTATCTGAGACTCGTCATAGGTTTCTTCAACTTTGGTATTATATCCAATAATTTCTTCTGTCATTTTTATCAATCCTTTCTTGAAAATTACTACTAATTTTCAAAATTTCCTTTTCTCTCATATGCCCTCTTTTTAAGTGTTGAACTTGACAGGGAAGATACATATATGTAACTATCCTTATTCTCTTTTACCAAAATAAAAGATTTAGGCAAATCGTCGTTAACATATTTAACTTTATCTTTTTTACTCATATCAACTAAAAACTCTCTTGTGATTTTAGACACTGAGGTATTTTCTATATCAAATATAGCAACTATATTTTTTAAATTAACCGTATAATCTTTTCCCAAATGAATAAACATTTATTTAACCCTTCCGTTTTCAACAAAATATGATTTATAAGGATACTTTATTTTCTCATATAAATCTTTATCCGTACAGGTGATAATTGTCTGGTTGCTTCTTATAAAATTAAGAAGTTTATTCTGCCTTTTTATATCCAGTTCAGAAAGAATATCGTCTAAAAGAAGAACAGGGTTTTCGCCTAAAACTTCTTTCATAAACTCAAATTCTGCAAGTTTTAGAGAAAGAATAATTGAGCGTTGCTGACCCTGAGATGCATAAATTTTAGCATCCGTTTCGTTTAAATAAAATTCAAGGTCATCTCTCTGAGGTCCGATTAGTGTAACTTTTTTTAATATTTCTTCTTCTCTTATCTTTTTAAACTCTTTATAATATTTTTCTTCAATTTCCTTAACGCTAAGGCTTATTTTACCTTTAATACCTGCTTTATACTTAATATTTAAGTTTTCTCTTTTATCCGAAATATAAAATAATGCCTTATCAGAAAGGATATTTATCCTCTCTGTAAACCTTAAACGGCAAATAGTAATCTTTGCTGCAAGTTTAGATAACTTCTCGTCATATACATCTAAAAGAGAAGTATCAATTTCACTGCTTTTAAGTAAATTATTTTTAAGATTTAATACCTTTTTATAATCTCTTAGAATTTTAAAATATTCCGGCCTTACCTGAGATATATCGGTATCCATAAATCTTCTTCTTTCCTCAGGTGTCCCTTTTATTAAATTAAGGTCCTCAGGAGAAAAAATAACCGTACCGAATATCCCGAATAATGCTTTTTGGTTTACACGGGATATTCCGTTTATTGTAAGTACTTTGTTTTTATCATTATAAATATTAAACTTGGCAGACTGCTCCCTTTTCTGGGAATCAAAAGTAATACTTATTTCACTTTCTTTTTCATTAAAGTTAATAAGTTCCTTATCTTTAACTCCCCTGTGAGATTTTGATGAAGAAAAAATATAAATACTTTCCAAAATATTGGTTTTACCCTGAGCATTTTCCCCGTAAAATATATTTATTCCGTCAAATAAGTCAATATCAAGTTCTTTATAATTACGAAAGTTTTTTAACTTTAAATTTTTAAGTATCATTATTCGTTTCTAAGTCTTAAAGGCAGGATAAGATAAATAAATTCATCTGTATCAACACCTTTTATAACAAGCGGATTAAGTGATGATGTAAATTCCATTTTAATTTTCTTTGCATCACATGCACGGAAAGCATCAAGAAGATATTTATGGTTAAAGCCTATGGTTAGTTTACCGCCTGTTGTTTCACATGAAACTGTGTCTTCTGCTTTACCGTTTTTAGTAATAGATGACATATAAATCTGATTGTCTGAAATATCAAATTTTAAAGGACTTTTAACATCAGGTGTAATAATAAGCGAACTTCTTATAATAGAATCTACCATTTCTTTAGTATCAGCAATAACTTTTATATCGCTGTTTGTAGGAATAATGTGTTCATAATTAAAGAATTCACCGTCAATTAAGTTAGAATACATTATAATATTACCAAGTTTTATATTAACTCTGTTTCCTGTAAAGCAAAGTTCAATATTTCCTTCTTCATCGTCTATAATTTTTGATAAATCATTTAATGTTTTGCCAGGAATTATAAAAGATTCTGAAATAAGTGTGCTTTCTATATTAACTTTTCTGTATGAAAGTCTGTAACCGTCTAAAGACACAACTTTTAAAATATCGTCTTTTATATCAAACAATGCACCTGTTAGTGTGATTTTTTTATCATCTGTTCCGATAGAAAAAGCAACATGTCTTATAATATTTTTCATTTTCTGTTTATCAATAGATATTTTTACATCTGAATCTTTATATTCAACAGATGGAAAATCTTGTGGGTTAAGACCGTAAATTTCATATTTTGAAAAGTTTAGTTCAATATTTGTTTTAAAAGAATCATCGCTTGAAACTGAAACTATACCTTCAGGTAGTTTTGAAACTATTTCATATAAAATTTTAGCATTAAGTACGATAGACCCGGCCTCTATTACTTCTCCCTCTAAATTTGATTCGATAGCAATTTTTAAATCGTTACCTAAAAGTTTAATATTTCCGTCTTCTGTTGCTTTAATTAATATACCTTCAAGTATAGGCGCTGCTGATTTACTGGATACTGCTTTTAATACAACATTGATGTTTTCTAAAAGAGTGTGCTTTTCACAAGTAAATTTCATTATTTATCATTCCTTTCATATATAAATAAATATGTAATTTAAAATATATCTTTTTAATAATTAAATAAATACTATTATTACTATTATTAGTTATAGTAATTGTTCATTTGTTTAAAAGTTAAATTATCCTTTATATTAAAGACTTTTATATGTTTATATCTTTTTTAAAACTTTATTTTTTATAAACATACGATGTTTAAAATTTAGTTTTAAACACCAAAATTTTAATTTTCAACTGTCTAAAAGTTTAAAATTATTCTAAAACAAATTTTTAATATTGGTTATAATTTCTTCTATTTCATTTTTAAACTTTTCGTCTGATTCTATTTTTTCTTCTATCTTAGTAAGAGAACTAAGAACGGTTGAATGGCTTCTTCCACCCATTTTTTCACCGATTTTTGATAATGATACATCAAGAACACTTTTCATAACATACATTATAATCTGGTTTATAATTAAAATATCTTCTTTTCTTGTTCTTGATTTTATAATTTTAGGGTCAACATCATAGAATTTACAAACCTCATAAATAACTGTATCCATATTAAGAACTTTATTAGGTTTGGAATCTTCTATATCGCTTATAATTGTGTTTAGTAAATCTTTTGTAATCTTTTCATTAGAAAGTGTTGAATAAGCGATAAGTTTGTTTAAAACTCCTTCAATTTCCCTGATATTATCTTTTACCTTTTTAGCAATAATTTCAATATATTCATCATCAATATTTATACTTTCATTCTGAACTTTTTTCTTAAGTATTGCAAAACGGGTTTCATAGTCAGGTTTTTTAATATCCCATGTAAGCCCCCCTTCAAATCTTGAACGAAGTCTTTCTTCAAGTTTTGAAATATCTTTAGGAGGACGGTCAGATGTTATAATAATCTGTTTTTCGGATAGAATAAGATGGTTAAATGTGTGGAAAAATTCTTCCTGACATCTTTCTTTTCCGCCTATAAACTGAATGTCATCTATCATAAGAACATCTAAAGTTCTGTATTTTTCTTTAAATTCGTTTATAGTGTTATCCCTGATACTGTCAACCATATCGTTAACAAACTGTTCTGATGATATATATAAAATCTTTGAGTCTTTATTCTTCTTTAAAATTTCGTTACCGACAGCCTGCATAAGATGAGTTTTTCCAAGACCAACATCTCCGTATAAGAATAAAGGGTTATACGCTCTTCCGGGGTCTTTTGCAACTGACTGGGCAGCAGCACATGCAAGACGGTTATTTTCCCCTATAACGAAATTTTCAAAAGTAAATTTCTTCTGAAGATTTGATTTTTTATAAAACGAATCGTCTATATTTATAATTGTTTCTTTTTCTTCTTTTTTAAAGTTAACTAAGTTTTCTTCAAGTTCTATTAAAACATCACTGATTTTAGAATCAAGAATAACTGCTGCTGATTTTATAAGTGTAAAATATCTTTTTTCTATCATTTCTTTATTTACATCTAAAGGAACTGATAAAATAAGTTTATTATCTATAATATCAAAAGGCTTGATAGTTTTAACCCATGTATTAAAACCAAGGGGCGAAATCTGCTTTCCTTCTTCTTCTATCATATCAAGAAGATTATCCCAGAAGTCTGTGATATTTGCCATTTTAATAACTTCCTTTCGTATAATTTCTTTTAAACATATAAAAACCCTTATTTTATAGTATTTTTACGAGTTTTCAACAGAAATTGTTTAAAACTTTTTAAAATACTGTTTAAAACCTTAATCTTTTAATAATGCACTTTTATAGAAAAATTAATAATTATTATCAATAAGTTTACATTTTTTTACAAAATTCTTCAAAATAACCAATATTATGTAAATCTGTTATTACTTAAGTTAAAACTATTGATTTTAGTGTGTTTTAATGGGTTTTCAACAGAAATTGTTGAAAACTCATAAAAAAACGGTTGAAAAGTTCTAAGTACATAGTATCAAGGCTTCCCGCTGTTTTTATGGTTTACATAATATAATTTTTACCGTAACTTTTTCTTTTTTATAATGTGTTTATATTAAGCCATTTTCAAGGGTTTTAACTAAAATTTTGTTATTATTTAAGTATGAATTTTATCCTCGTTAAAATAACTAAATTTACATTAAAAATTCATCATTTTTAACAAATAATTAAAGTGTGATTTTTGTTATTCCACCCATATAAGGTACTAAAACTTCAGGAATTGTAACAGACCCGTCAGCATTCTGATAGTTTTCTAAAATTGCGGCAACTGTTCTTCCCACTGCAACGCCTGAACCGTTTAAGGTGTGTACAAACTGTGCTTTCTTATTATTTTCATCTTTAAATTTAATGTTTGCTCTTCTTGCCTGATAATCTTCAAAGTTTGAGCAGGAAGATATTTCAACATATCTTTCGTATGAAGGCATATATACTTCTATATCGTATTTTTTTGCTGCTGTAAACCCTAAATCGCCTGTAACAATGTCAACCACTCTGTAAGGTAGTTTTAATAGTTGTAACACATATTCTGCGTCTTTGGTTAATTTTTCAAGTTCGTCGTATGAATTTTCAGGCTTAGTGAATTTAACAAGTTCTACCTTATTAAACTGATGCTGTCTTATAAGTCCTCTTGTATCTCTTCCTGCACTACCTGCTTCTGAACGGAAACAAGCAGAATACGCAGCGTGTTTAATAGGTAAATCATCTCCGTTTAATATTTCATCTCTGTATAAATTAGTAACAGGTACTTCGGCTGTAGGAATTAAAAAGTAATCATCGTTTGTTACTTTGAAAACATCTTCTTCAAATTTAGGTAATTGGCCTGTACCGGTTAAAGATGCACGGTTTACCATATATGGAGGGAATATTTCCACATATCCGTTATCATTATGAGTATCAAGATAGAAGTTAATAACTGCTCTTTCTAATCTTGAGCCTAAACCTTTATAAAATGTAAAACGCGAACCTGTAACCTTTGCTGCTCTTTCAGCATCTAAAATATCTAAATTTTTTCCAATATCCCAATGTGCTTTTGGAGTAAAGTCAAAGTTTCTTACTTCTCCCCATTTTCTAACCTCAATGTTTTCTTCTTCAGTAAAACCGACAGGTGCATTTTCATTAGGAATATTTGGAATTCTTAATAGGTTAAATCTTAATTCTTCGTCAATTTCAGATAAAACAACATCCATACTCTTTATTTTATCTGAAAGTTCTTTCATTTCATTTAAAATAGATGAAACATCTTTTCCCTCTTTTTTAAGTTTAGGAATTTCTTTTGATACAATATTCTGTTTATTCTTTAAACCTTCTACTTCAAAAGTAATATCTCTTCTTTTTAAATCAAGTTCATAAACCTTGTTAACTTCATTTGAAACATCGTTTCCTTTTTTTGCCACAAGTTCAATAACTTTATCTTTATCTTCTCTGATTAGTCTTATATCTAACATAAAAAACCCTCCAAAAATCGTTATAGCCTTATAAGGCTTAAAATTAAGTTATAATGAATTTTACCCCATTTTAATATCTTTTATCATTTTTTTAAAATAAATTTTGTAGAAATCAATTTTAAAGGTCAATATTTTTCCAGTTATTTCCATTTATCTTAAAAATTTGAGTAATCTTTCCAAATCGTCGTTTCCGTAATATTCTATTTCAATTTTCCCTTTTTTTGCTCCGTGTTTAATAGTTACCTTTGTTGAAAGAGATTTTGAAATTCTTTCTTCTATTGATTTTATTTCAATATCAAGTTGAGTCATCTTTTTTACTTTTTCTTTTTTGGTGTTTGAAATGTTTTTAACAAGTGATTCAACCTGACGGACATTTAGTCCTTCTTTTATAATTTTATCTGCTAATTCAATTTTTAAATTATCATCATTAACCGAAAGTAACGCTCTACCGTGCCCCTGAGAAATTTCCCCTGTAATAAGATATTTTATTATCTTCTCAGGTAAATTTAGAATTCTTAAGGAATTGGTAATTGCTGAACGGCTTTTTCCCACTCTTTTTGAAATTTCCTCCTGAGTCATTGAAAAACCGTCTATCAAAGATTTATATCCTTTTGCTTCTTCAATAGGGTTTAAATCTTCTCTTTGTAAGTTTTCAATAAGCGCTACTTCTGCAGCCTCTTTTTCCTCATAATTTTTAATAATTGCAGGAATTGTTTTTAAACCTGCCAGTTTTGCCGCTCTCCATCTTCTCTCTCCGGCTATTATTTGGTATCTTCCCGAGTCTTTTTTTACTACAATTATAGGAAGAATAACGCCTATTTCTTTAATAGAACTTGTAAGAGAATCAAGTGCTTCTTTATCAAAATTTTTACGAGGTTGCTCTTTGTTTGGTTCTACATCAATTATATTAAGTTGGGATACAACATTTTTATCTGTTTCTGGCTCTATTGTGTTAATCATTGTTGATAAGCCTTTTCCCAAACCTCTTTTTAAAGCCATTTATTTCACCTCTTGTTGTTCTTTATAATTTCTTTTGCAAGTAATGTATAACTTTCTGCACCCTTACAATATTTATCATAATATATAATAGGTTGGCCAAAACTTGGGGCTTCTCCAAGCCTTGTGTTTCTAGGGATTGCAGTTTTAAATACCTTATCAGGAAAACAGTTTTTAACATCTTCGGCAACCATAATTGAAAGGTTTGTCCTTGTGTCAAACATTGTAAGAAGTATGCCCTCTAATTCAATTTGAGGGTTAACGGTATTCTTTATTATTCTTATATTTGTTGTAAGGTCAGATACTCCCTCCAATGCGTAATATTCGCATTGTATAGGTATTAAAACACTGTCAGTCGCACAAAAAGCGTTTAGTGTAATATAATTTAAAGAAGGAGGACAATCTATTAAAATATAGTCATATTCCTCTTTGACAGGTTTTAACGCTTCTTTTAATATGTATTCTTTGTTTACCTCTTTGTCTATAAGAAGTTCTGCACCAAGTAAGTCCATATTACAAGGACAGATGCTCACATTTTTAAAATCTGTTTTGATAATACATTTTTTAATATCCGTCTTTTCTATCAAGACATTGTATAAATTAAACTCACAAGCATTTTTATCAATTCCGTAACCGCTTGTTGCATTACCCTGAGGGTCTGAATCTATAATTAAAACTTTTTTATTTAAGTTTCCAAGACACGCCGCTAAATTAACCGTCGTAGTAGTTTTGCCAACTCCGCCTTTCTGGTTGGCTATTGAAATAATTTTGCCCATTTTTTCACCACTTTTCTTAAAAAAACAACTGACTTTTATATTAAAAAAATCAATAAAAACTATAAAATAAACTTATACTAAATCGCTATTTTATTATAGCATAAAAGGTTAAAAAAATAAAGGTTTTTTTAAAAATTTTTTTAAAAATGTTTCACGTGAAACATAGGGATAAAAACAAAAAGAAAAAAGCATCATTAAGCCATTTTTTTATAAAAAACGACAATAAATGCTTTCTTCTTTTTGGGTTATTGGTTGATGTATTTGTGAGGTTATTTGTATTATTTACAGGTTGTTAAAATTATATACATTTTTCTTTACAAATTCTATAAAAAAATATATAATATATTTAAAAATAAAAATGTGTAAAATATTGTTTATATATAAAGACTGTGTTTTACTGTGAGGTTTATGATGATTAAGAAAAGATGGGTTTCTGATAACAGTAAAATTGACCTTATTAACTTTTTAAAAAAAGAAACAGGGCTTGATGAGAGTGTTATAAGAATTTTAGTTAACAGAAATATAGATACAAAAGAAGAGGTTTATAATTTTTTAAACCCCTCTTTATCTAATCTTTTTGACCCTTTTCTTCTTAATGATATGGATAAAGCAGTAGAAAGAATAAAAGATGCAATTAAAAATAAAGAAAAGATTTTTATTTACGGCGATTATGATGCTGACGGAGTTACTGCCTCTTCCCTTTTATATTTATCTGTAAAGAAAGTTTACGGCGATGTAAGTATTTATATTCCCGAAAGAGAAAAAGAGGGCTACGGGCTTAATTCTTACGCGATAGATAAGATTAAGGCTATGGGTGGCTCACTTATTATTACGGTGGACTGTGGAATTACATCGGTTGATGAGGCAGAGTATGCCAGAAATATAGGGATAGATATGATTATTACAGACCACCATACCTGTCCTGACTCTCTTCCGTCCTGCGTTGCGGTTATAAATCCTAAAAGGAAGGATTCAACATATCCTTTTAAAGAACTTTGCGGAGCAGGAGTATCACTAAAACTTTCAACTGCTCTCGGGCTTTTTGATGAAAGGCTTCTTGCAATTTGTGCAATAGGCACTATTGCAGACATAGTTCCTCTTGTTTCAGAAAACAGAATTATTGCATATTATGGAATTGAAAGTCTTAAAAAAGGAATACTTCCGAATATAAATGTACTTATGGAAGTTTCAGAATTAAGTTATAAGGATATAAATGCGCGTACAATAGGGTTTTTAATTGCTCCTAAGATAAATGCTGCAGGAAGAATGGAAAACGCAGGATACGCAGTTGAATTTTTTACAACATCTGATAACTTAAGAATGAAAGAGTTAGCCTTATATCTTGATAATTTAAATAAGACAAGGCAGGAATGTGAAAAAGAGATACTTATAAGTGCAAAAGAAAAAATAGAAAAAGATGATGAACTAAAGGAAGATATACTTATTTTAAGTGGAGAGGGTTGGCACGAAGGAGTTATAGGGATAGTAGCGTCCAGGATAACTGAGGAGTATCATAAGCCCTGTATTTTATTATCGGTTAATGACGGTATTGCAAAAGGCTCTTCAAGGAGTATAAAAGGGTTTAATATATACGAGGCATTAAAAGCAGTATCGGAAAATCTTGAAAAGTTCGGAGGGCATGAACTTGCAGCAGGTCTTACCGTAAAGGAAGAAAAATTAAGTGTTTTTAAAGAAGAAATACAAAAGTATGCAAAAGAAATTTTTAAAAACGGTAGAATTTATCCTGAAATTATGATAGACTGTGAGTTAAAGGAAAGTAATATAAATATTGATTTTGCAGAATTTCTGTTAAAATTAGAGCCTTACGGTATGGGAAACAGTGAGCCTGTATTTTTAATAAAAGATTCAAAGGTTATAAATTCATATCCGTTTTCAAATGATAAGCATATGAGGCTTATTGTAAAAAAAGGCGATAAAGAACTTGAAACTGTCGGCTTTGGGTTAGGTTTAAGAGCAAATTCTCTAAAACGCGGGGATAATATATATATTGCCCTTACCTTTGGTATTAACGAATTTCGCGGTAATAAAAAAGTTCAAGGAATAGTTAAAGATATAAAATTAGAAAAGTGAGTAAATTATGGAAGACATCTTATTTGACAAACTGATTGAAAAAATGGAAAAAGTTAATAAGAAAGTAAACCGTGAGTTTATTAAAAAGGCCTTCTTTTTTGCAAAAGAATCACACGAAGGTCAGTTTAGAGTGTCAGGAGAGCCATATTATGAGCATCCTTATGAAGTTGCTATGATTTTGGTAGACCTTGGTATGGATGATGTTACTATTGTTGCTGCTCTTTTGCATGATGTTTTGGAAGATACCAGCGTTACTCACGAAGAAATGGAAAAAATGTTTGGCGTAGAAGTTGTTGAACTTGTTGAAGGGGTTACAAAACTTGGTAAAATTCCCTATTCTTCAAAAGAAGACCAGCAGATAGAAAATTTAAGAAAGATGTTTCTTGCAATGGCAAAAGACATCAGGGTTATCATTATAAAACTTGCAGACCGTCTTCATAATTTAAGAACAATGAAAAGTATGCCGGATGTTAAAAGAAGAGAAAAAGCATTGGAAACAATGGAAATTTATGCTCCTCTTGCCCACCGTCTTGGAATTTACAGTGTAAAATGGGAGATTGAAGATATATCCTTAATGTATCTTGACCCTGTTGCCTATAAAGAAATTTCTTCCCAGATAGCCCAGAAAAGAGAAGAAAGACTTAATGCGCTTGAAGAAATCAAGAAAAATATAAAAGAAAAAGTAGAAGAACACGGAATAAAGGTAAATATTGACGGAAGAGTTAAGCATTTTTACAGCATTTACAGAAAGATGTTTACCAAAAACAGAAGTTTAGATTCTATTTATGACCTTTTCGCAATAAGGGTTATAGTTGATTCAATTCCTGACTGTTACAGCGTTTTAGGTATTGCTCACGAATTATATAAGCCAATGCCAGGAAGATTTAAAGACTATATCTCCATGCCTAAAAAGAATATGTATCAGTCCTTACACTCTACTCTTATAAGTTCCAACGGAACTCCTTTTGAAATTCAGATAAGAACTTTTGATATGCATAAAACTGCTGAATTCGGGGTTGCGGCACACTGGAAATATAAAGAGGGTAAAGAGGGGTCATCATCCCTTGATAATAAACTTACATGGGTAAGGCAACTATTGGAAATTGAAAAGGATAATGAAAATCCTAAAGAATTTATAAGCAATTTAAAAATAGATTTATTTTCAGATGAAGTATTTGTGTTTACTCCTAAAGGGGATGTTATCAGTCTTCCTGCAGGGGCAACTGCTATTGACTTTGCTTTTGCCATTCACTCTCAGATTGGCTGGAAAATGGTCGGCGCAAAGGTAAACGGTAAAATCATTCAGCTTGAAACACCTCTTAAAAACGGAGATGTGGTTGACATAATAACATCAAGCCACACAATGGGGCCAAGTAACGACTGGCTGAAAATTGCTAAGACAAGTCAGGCAAGAAATAAGATAAATGCCTGGTTTAAAAAGGAAAACAGAACAGAAAATGTTGAAAAAGGTAAAGAAATTTTAGAAAAAGAATTTAAGAAATTTAATCTTAATATTTCTGAATTTTCACAGCCTGAACTTTCAGGATTTGTTCTTAAAAAATTCTCATTTAATCATATAGACGATTTCTATGCAACCTTGGGGTTTGGCAGGGTTTCTATAGAAAAAGTTATGAACAGAGTAAAAGATTTCTATGCGAAGAAAAATATTCAGTTAGACATAGAAAGTATGATTGCCAAGCCATCTAAGGCAAGTGGCAAAAATAACTCGGGCGTTATTGTTAAGGGAATTGATAATTGTCTTATTAAATTTGCAAAATGCTGTAATCCTGTGCCAGGGGATAAAATTATAGGGTATATTACCCGTGGCAGAGGTGTGTCTGTTCACAGATGCGATTGTGCGAGTGTATATAATATAGAAAAAAATGACGGAGACAGAAGCAGACTTATTGAAGTTTCCTGGGCTAAGACAAATACAGGAACATATAATACCGAACTTCTTATTACTGCCAATGACAGAACAGGTCTTTTGGTTGACATAACATTGGCGCTTAACGAACTAAAAATTCCTCTTCGTGCGTTAAATGCAAAAACTGCAAAGAATATGCTTGTGTTAATAAATATTACCCTTGAAATTGATTCTTTTGATAAATTATCAAGAGCAATATCAAGAATTAAAGGGATAAAAGAAGTTATAGGAGTGTCAAGAACTAACAAATGAAAGCAGTAATACAAAGAGTTAAAGAGTCAAAAGTTGAAATTGATAACAATGTAAAAGGTAAGATTGGAAAAGGGCTTAATATTCTTTTAGGGGTTGGCCCTTTGGATACAACAGAAGATATAAAAAAAATGGTGGATAAAACTGTTAATCTTCGTATATTTGAAGATAATGAGGGAAAAATGAATTTATCATTACTCGATATTGATGGAGAAGTGTTGGTTATATCCCAGTTTACTCTTTATGCCGATGTAAGAAAAGGGCGAAGACCGTCTTTTACAAACGCTGCCCCTCCCGATAAAGCAAGAAATCTTTACGAAGAATATGTTAAATATTTAGAAACTGTTATTCCTGGGAAAGTTGCAACCGGAGAGTTTGGTAAAGATATGAAAGTATCTATACTAAATGACGGGCCTGTTACAATAATTATGGACAGTAACGACCTTAATTAAAAATTTTTATAAAAAGTATTGACAATTATTAAATATGTAGTATAATGGTATAGTCGGTAGACAATTAAATATGTGCAGGTGTGGCGGAACTGGCAGACGCGCTGGATTTAGGTTCCAGTGGGAAACCGTGCAGGTTCAATTCCTGTCACCTGTACCATATCGAGTGTTCATAACGTGTATGAAGTTATGAACACTCGATTTTTTTGTTTTTACAGATGCACACCATTTACTGACTCCACAAATTACTGCATATCTGACCGTCTGCCAACCTCACGGCAGACGACCATCCCTTTGTAATTTTTCCGTCTGCGAAAATATATTGCTCATTTGCGGCGAGCAAAATATATTGTAAATGTTGGAAAAGTATGCTATAATGTTTCATGCTAGCCTATTATACTTACAATATGGTAAGTATAATTTTTTCTTACAAGGAGTACGCTAATTCTGAAATATAAATGATATAAAATACGCTTTTTTATTTGGAGGAATAGTAAATGAAAAAAAGAATTTTTAGATTATTGCTGATTATTGGTATGCTGTCAGGCTTGCTTGCAGCTTTGCCAATTGCAGCAAGCGCAGCTACATATGGTGATTTAACCTATTCTGTATCAAACGGTGAGGTTACTATTACAGATTGTAATCAATCTGCATCCGGTTCGATTGAAATACCCTCAACACTTGACGGATACCCTGTAACAAGTATAGGTGAATATGCGTTTTATCGTTGTGAAAGTCTTACAAGTACAACCATACCAGATAGCGTAACAAGTATAGGTGAATATGCGTTTTCTTATTGTACAAGTCTTACAAGTATAACCATACCAGATAGCGTAACAAGTATAGGTGGTGCTGCGTTTTATCATTGTGAAAGTCTTACAAGTATAACCATACCAGATAGCGTAACAAGTATTGGAGGTTCTGCGTTTTCTTCTTGTACAAGTCTTACAAGTATAACCATACCAGATAGTGTAACAAGTATAGGATATGGTACGTTTTATCATTGTGAAAGTCTTACAAGTATAACTGTTGATATTGATAATGATGTTTTTGCTTCTCAGGATGGAGTCTTGTTTAATAAAAATAAAACATACTTAATACAATATCCTACTGGGAATTCTCGAATTGAATATACAATTCTAGATAGCGTAACAAGTATAG
>JAFZHY010000019.1 GCA_017554615.1 Clostridia bacterium | reverse complement strand
TGGATAATAATAAAGAGATGTATTTTCTTTAATAATTCCCGCTTTTTCATATGCTATTTCTTCCACTGTTTTTCCTAAAACCTGTGTATGGTCCAAGTCTATTGTTGTTATAACCGAAATAAGAGGGTTAACTATATTTGTACTGTCATTTCTGCCCCCCATACCTGCTTCTAAAACAACATAATCACACTTGTTTTTTGAAAACCATTCCATAGCAATAAGGGTTATTATATCAAACTGCTTTACTTCATATGGTAAAGTATTAGTTAAGTTAAGAATTTTCATTCCTGTTTCTTCTAAATCTTTATCACAAATTTCAACATTATTTATTTTAATACGCTCGTTAAACTTATGAATAAAAGGAGAAGTAAAAAGACCTACCCTATACCCTGCCTGAATTAAAATTTCTGATATATAGTTTGATACAGAGCCTTTACCGTTAGTACCTGCTATATGAATAAACTTAAGGTTTTTATGAGGGTTATTTATTTTTTCTAAAATTTCCTGCATTACTAAAAGGTTTGGAGTTTTTCCAAACCTTTTAATTTTAAATAATTCAGTTAAAAATAAACTTTCTGACTTTTCCATTATTTTAACTTCTCTTCAATTTGTTTAAGCATTTCTTCAAACTTAACTTTCTTTGCTTTTTCTTCGTCAATAAGTTTCTGAGGTGCCTTGCTTAAGAAACCTTCATTTGAAAGTTTAGAGTCAACTCTCTTAATTTCACTTAAAATATGGTCTCTTTCCTTGTTAAGTCTTTCTTTTTCTTTTTCAAGGTCAACAAGTTCGCCTAAAGGCATAAGTATCTGTGCACCTTCAACAACTAATGACACTGCATTTTCAACAGTTAAGTTTTTATCACTTGTTACAACAACATCGGAAGCTCCGCCTAATTTGGAGAAAAATCCTGAACCTTTTACAAATGTATCTTCATCATCGGTTATGATATACATTTTTGCTTTTTTAGACATAGGAACATTCATTTCTGCTCTTAAGTTTCTTAGAGATTTAATTGCACCTATTATCATTTCAATTTTCTTTTCTTCATCAGCAAAACTTAAATCTTCGCTGAATTTAGGCCAATCAGAAATCATAATGCTTTCTTCGTTTGTAGGAAGTGCCATAAAGATTTCTTCTGTGATAAATGGCATAAACGGATGCAAAAGTTTTAATGAACCTGATAATACATAAGAAAGTACATTCTGAGCAACTCTTCCGCTTTCTTCTTTTGCATACAGTCTCATTTTAATCATTTCGATATACCAGTCGCATAGTATATCCCAGATAAAGTCGTAAAGTTTTGATACTGCAACACCAAGTTCAAACTTATCAAGATTATCTGTAACTTCTTTTACTAATGTATTATATTTTGATAACACCCATTTATCTTCAATTTCAAGATTTTTGGGAATTTCTATCTTATCAATGTCAAGATTCATAAGAGCAAATCTTGATGCATTCCATATTTTATTGGCAAAGTTTCTTGATGCTTCAACTTTCTTTGTAGAAAATCTCATATCGTTACCAGGCGAATTACCGGTAGCAAGTGTAAATCTTAGAGCATCTGCACCATATTCGTCAATAATCTTAAGAGGGTCAATTCCGTTACCTAATGATTTACTCATTTTTCTTCCGAATTCATCACGAACTAAACCGTGAATAAATACATACTTAAACGGAACTTCATTCATCTGCTCCATACCTGAGAAAATCATTCTTGCAACCCAGAAGAAAATAATATCATATCCTGTTACAAGCACACTTGTAGGATAGAAATATTCAAGGTCTTCTGTCTTTTCAGGCCATCCAAGAGTTGAGAAAGGCCATAGCGCAGAACTAAACCATGTATCAAGCACATCTTCTTCCTGCTTCATTTTGCCGCCACATTTTGGACATGTATGAACATCCTCTTTGGAAACAACCATTTCACCGCAGTCTTCGCAGTAGAAAGCTGGAATTCTGTGTCCCCACCATAACTGACGGGAAATACACCAGTCGTGAACATTTTCCATCCAGTTAAGATATGTTTTTGAAAATCTGTCAGGAACAAACTGAATTTCTTTATTTTTTACAACTTCTATCGCTCTTTCTGCTAAAGGCGCCATTTTAACAAACCACTGTTTGGATGTAATCGGCTCAACTGTTGTTCCGCAACGATAACACTGACCTACATTGTGTTTATGAGGTTTAACATCAACAAGGTATCCGCCTTCTTTAAGGTCTTCAACTATTGCTTTTCGTGCTTCGTAACGGTCCATTCCCTGATATTTGCCGCCAAGTTCATTGATAGTGGCATCGTCATTCATAACTCTTATCTGCTCAAGATTATGTCTTAACCCTACTTCAAAGTCGTTAGGGTCGTGTGCAGGAGTAATTTTAACGCATCCTGTACCAAATTCTTTATCAACATATTCATCAGCAATAACAGGAATTTCTCTTCCAACTAGCGGAAGAATAAGAGTTTTGCCTACTAAATCTTTATATCTTTCATCTTCAGGATGAACTGCAACTGCAGTATCGCCCAAAAGTGTTTCAGGTCTTGTAGTAGCAATTTCAATAAATCTGTCGCTGTCTTTAACAAAATATTTGATATGCCAGAAAAATCCGTCCTGTTCAGTATATTCTACTTCTGCATCTGAAAGAGCAGTTATACAGTGAGGACACCAGTTGATAATTCTGTTACCACGATATATAAGACCTTTTTCATACAGTTTAACAAAAACTTCCTTAACAGCCTTTGAACATCCTTCGTCCATTGTAAATCTTTCTCTTGTAAAATCACATGAACTGCCAAGTTTTTTAATCTGGTCAAGAATATAACTTCCGTATTTATTTTTCCAGTCCCATACAAGTTTCAAAAATTCGTCTCTTCCCAAATCATGACGGGTAAGACCTTTTTCTTTTCTTAAATTTTCTTCAACCTTTATCTGAGTTGCAATACCTGCATGGTCAGTACCGGGAACCCACAATGTAGGATAACCCTGCATTCTTTTATATCTTATCAAAATGTCCTGTAATGTTTCATCAAGAGCATGTCCCATATGAAGTTGCCCTGTAACATTCGGAGGAGGAATAACAATGGTAAATGGTTCTTTATCTTTATCAATTTTTGGTGTGAAATAACCATTATCAAGCCATTTTTGATATATCTTATCCTCTACTTCATTAGGAGAATAGTTTTTTGCAATATCATTTCTCATAACTTAAAAACTCTCTTTCTTAAAATTTATTAAAAGCAATTATAACTGACACAAGCACAATAATAAAACCTATTATTTTTATTAAAAGATTGTTCTTCTCTGGAGTTTTTAATATAGGCACTAATCTCGAAATAGGTTGAGATAAGTAAGTTAAAAGTGCTCCAATAATTAAAATAACCAATAAAACTATCTTTTCTGTCATATTTAATCACCATCTTTTCGTCAGTAAAATATTTTACCATTTTTTTTATAAAAAATCAATATATAAAGGCGTTTTTTATTTTATAAAGTGATTTCTTCTGTCTGTCAAGACAGATTTAATTGAAAAAAGCACTTCATACGAAGTGCTTTTTTCTGGTGGGCGCAATAGGGATCGAACCTATGACCTCCTGCTTGTAAGGCAGATGCTCTCCCAGCTGAGCTATGCGCCCGAACACATCGTATGATATCACAAATATATTTAAAAGTCAATAAAAAAGTAATATATTGTGTTATAAAAATAAAAAACTACTAAATATATTGCCAAACCAAAGAAAATATGATACAATTCTAAAGACGAATGTGGGCAGATTTTATACTTTAATTATAGATTGTAAAAGGGAGTGTACGGAGTGGAAAAATATATAATCACAGGGGGTAAACCTTTAAATGGCTCTGTTGTTATAAGTGGTGCAAAAAACGCCGCTGTTGCCATTGTTCCTGCTGCTATCTTAGCGGACGAGCCTTGTATTATTGAAAATGTTCCTATGATTCAGGATATAGAACTTCAGATTAAAATTCTTAATCAGTTAGGTGCTAAAATCGAAATTCTTGATAAAAATACTATTAAAATAGATTGTACAAATCTTACTACAACAACCTGTTCTTTTGAACTTACAAGCAAAATGCGTGCATCATACTACTTTATAGGCGCTCTTTTATCAAAATATATGCATGCAGATATTGCGCTTCCTGGTGGTTGCAACCTTGGAGACAGACCAATGGACTTACATATAAAAGGGTTTGAAGCATTAGGCGCAAAAGTTGTTGTTAAAGGTGGAAGAATCAGTGCAGATGCTACTGAACTTGTTGGAAACAATGTCTTCCTTGATACTGTTTCTGTCGGTGCAACAATGAATATTATGCTTGCTGCTGTTAAGGCACAAGGTACTACTACTATTGAAAATGCTGCTAAAGAACCTCATGTTGTTGACCTTGCCAACTTCTTAAACTCTATGGGTGCAAAAATCAAAGGCGCAGGTACTGATATTATTAAAATTAAAGGTGTTGAAAAACTCAGTGGTACAAGATATGCCATTATACCGGACCAGATTGAAGCAGGTACTTATATGGTTATGGCAGCAGCCACAAAAGGCGATGTAACTATTAAAAACATTATTCCTAAACACTTAGAGCCAATCAGTGCAAAACTTGAAGAAATGAATGTTGGTGTTGAAGAATTTGGTGATTCTATAAGAATATACTATAAAGAAAGATTTAATAAATCAACTGTTAAAACTATGCCTTATCCGGGCTTCCCTACCGATATGCAACCAATTATTACAACACTTCTTGCATTATCTGACGGTCTTAGTACAGTTATCGAAACAGTATGGGATTCAAGATATAAGTATGTCAGCGAACTTAAAAAAATGGGTGCAAAAATCAATGTTAACGGTAATATGGCTGTTGTGGAAGGTGTTGATGGTTTCTATGGTGCTCCTGTTCTTGCTACTGATTTAAGAGCAGGTGCTGCAATGCTTATTGCAGGTCTTTCTGCCGAAGGTACTACCGAAATAAGTGAAATATATCATATCGACAGAGGCTATGAAAGAGTAGTAGAAAAAATAGAAGCACTCGGTGGAACAATCAGGAGAGTTTCTATATAATGGTTAGTTTTGTTTCTTTATACTCAGGCAGCAGTAAAAACGCTTCATTATTAAAATATAAGAACACTAATATTCTAGTAGACTGCGGTGGCTCTTTTAAACAGATAAAAGACCAATTATCAAAAGTGGATATGAATATTTCAGATATTGACGCCTTATTTATAACCCACTCTCATTCAGACCATATAAACGCACTGCCGATGATTATAAACAATACCGAAGTTCCCATCTACACATCATATGGCACTCACGAAGAAATTTTTGATAAAGGGATAAATATGCCTAAATACAGAAGAATTATTATCCCTGACAAGCAGGAATTCTCAATAGGAAATATTGATGCCTCTGCTTTTAAAACTCCTCATGATACAAAGTTTTCTATTGGTTTTAATTTTTATTTGGGAAATAAAAGTGCGTCATATGCAACTGATATAGGTTATATGAGTGATGAACTTTTACAGGAATTTAAAGGAAGAGATTTTCTGTTTTTTGAGTCTAATCACGATGTTGAAATGTTAAAAAACAGTAAACGCGCAGAATTTATCAAGCAAAGAATTCTTAGCAATGAGGGCCATCTTTCTAATGAAACATCTGCTCTCTATTCTTCAAAACTTGTTAAAATGGGGTTAAAAAGACTAATGCTTGGGCATTTGAGCGGCGAAGCCAATACTCCCGAACTTGCATATAATGTTACAAAAGAAAAAATGGAATCAGAAGGCATAAAAATAAATAACGACTTGCTACTGTCAGTAGCAACCCGTGATGTCTTAAGTGAAATAATTACTTTTTAATTCTTAATAAAATGTGTATCTGCTCCCCTTTTAATAAGGGGAGTTAATATATGAGAAGAAGTATCGAAGTAGTCATAACGGGGCTGACTCAAAGCCGACTCGAAATCCCCTCGGTTACACTGTAACTGTACCCCTACAAATGGCGGAAGCCTGCGGGTTTAAGCGAGGTTCAAACCTTGTTTTTACACCCTTATCTAGCGGTTTTTCTAGCCATTTCTAACATTTTTCTAACAAAATTTAATAATTTGCTCAGTTTTTTCTCCGTCAAAT
>JAFZHY010000018.1 GCA_017554615.1 Clostridia bacterium | reverse complement strand
AGTGTTTGAGCCAAATATATTGGCAGGGGTAGAAGGACTCGAACCCTCAAGAACGGTTTTGGAGACCGGCATGTTACCATTACATCATACCCCTAAAGAGCGCCATATTAAGTTTTTATTATGCAATATTTGCAACATAGGGACACGGCTTTGGAGACCGCTGCTCTACCAACTGAGCTATACCCCTAAATACCAAAATATTATAACATATATTTTTTAAGTTGTAAAGATGTTTTTTATAATTTTTATTGAATTGACTTTAATTTATAAATATGGTACTCTTTTAAATAGAAAACAACATTTTTAAGGAGTACATAATGAAAGCAGCAATTTTTGATTTAGACGGTACACTACTTGATTCTATGGGGTATTGGGGTAATGTTACCGATAAATATTTATCAAGACAGGGGATAGAAGTAAGTAAAGAAGATAAAGAAATTATAGATTCTCTTACAGTAGTTAAAGCAGGAGAATATATTAAAAAACGCTTTGATTTACCTTTTGAACCACAGACAATAGAAGAGGGAATTATAAAAACAATAGAGAGTTATTATAGATTTTCTATTCCACTAAAATCATATGTTCATCTTTTTTTATATAAACTTAAAAAAAGGGGAGTTAAGATGTGTATAGCATCTGCATCTCCAAGACCTCTTATAGAGAATGCGCTGATGCGTCATAACATATTTAATATGTTTGACTTTATTATAACAAGCAGTGAAGTTGGCAGCGAAAAGAGAAACAGTGCAGATATTTACGAAAAAGCACTTGAAAAACTTGGTGAAAAAAAGGAAGACACTGTTGTTTTTGAAGATGCACCGTATGCTGTTAGCACTGCTAAAGGAGCAGGTTTTTTCGTTGTAGGTGTATATGATAATTTTTATGAAGAATATCAGGACGAAATTAAAAATAACTGTGATTTATATGTAAATCATCTGGGCGAATGTAAACTTTAAATAAGGAGAAATCTTATGATTATTATTGCCTGTGTAGACGATAATTTCGGGCTTATGTTTAATTTAAGAAGACAAAGCAAGGACAGAGAAGTTACAAAAAGAATCTGTGAAATTACAAAAGGGGAAAAACTGTTAATAAGCGAATATTCCAAAAGTTTATTTGAAGATTGCAATGTGTGTGTTGACAATATGTTTTTAGAAAAAGCAGATAAGGGAGATTTTTTATTTATTGAGGATACAAATAATATCGACTTTAACAAGGTGGAAAAAATTATCCTTTTTTTCTGGAACAGAGTTTACCCTTGCGACCTTATATTAGATATACCAAAATGTTATAAGGAAGTATATTCTAAAGAATTTCCGGGCTTTAGTCATGACATAATAAGAGAGGTTCATTATGAAAAAGTGGATTAAATACGCCTTTATTATCTTTGTAATTATAACTATATCAGGAAGTTTCATAAATGATTCTAAAAGGGATGAAATTAACCTTAATGTTCCTTATGATAATACAGTGTCAGTTCAGAACAAAAATAATGACAAAGTTGTTAATACTGATACATTAGAAAAACCTGTTACACAGATAAAAGAGGCTAAAGAAACTAAGTTATCCTTAAAAGATATTCCAAAGTATTCGGGCAAGGCATATGCAGTAGTTAACGGTAATGTTCCGTTTTTTACCCAAGAGGAACATAGTGAAAAATCTTTTGAATATTACAGCGCTCTTGATTCTTTGGGACGATGCTCATTTGCCTACGCAGTAATAGGCAAAGACCTTATGCCGACCAAGGACAGGGAAAGTATAGGTCAGGTAAAACCTGCAGGATGGCATACTGTAAAATATGATTTTGTAGACGGAAAATACCTTTATAACCGTTGTCATCTTATAGGCTTTCAGCTTACAGGGGAAAACGCCAACGAGAGAAATCTTATCACAGGAACCAGATACTTAAATGTTGAAGGTATGCTTCCTTTTGAAAATATGGTTGCCGACTATATAAAAGAAACAAATAACCATGTGTTATACCGTGTTACACCTATCTATACAGGCACTAACCTTATAGCAGACGGAATTTTAATGGAAGCGTTATCGGTAGAAGATAATGGCGAGGGCATATCCTTTAATGTATATTGCTATAATGTTCAACCGGGAGTTGAAATAAATTATGCAACAGGAAAAAGCCAACCTCAGACCATAAAGGAAGATAAAACTTCTCAAGTTGTAAATGAAACATCTTTTATTCTTAATACCAACACAAAACGGATTCATAATTCTACCTGCAGTAGTGCAAAAGATATAAAAGAAAGTAATAAAAAATATTATGAAGGTTCTTTACAGGAGCTTTTAAATTCAGGATATAATAAGTGCAAAAATTGTTTCTAAATTAAAAACCCTCCAAAGATTTATAAATCTTTGAAGGGTTTTTAAAATTAACTATTAACCGTTATACGCGTCTTCATCACAAATAACTGTAACATCATTGTGGCAGTGAAGAATACTTGCAGGGCAGGAAGTTGAAATTCTGCCTTCTTTTAATATTTTGGTAACTTCTGCTTTTGCTTTGCCTGAAATAACCATAACAATTTTTCTTGCTTTTAAGATAGTTGCCATACCCATTGTAAGAGCGCTTGTAGGAACATCGTCAATAGATGCAAAAAATCTCTTATTTGCTTCGATTGTAGACTGAGTTAAACCTGTTTTATGAGTTTTTGAATATAACCATTCTTCAGGTTCGTTAAAACCGATATGACCGTTATTGCCTATTCCTAAAACCTGAACATCAATTCCACCGTTTTCTTCGATTTTTTTATCGTATCTTTCACATTCTTTTTCGTAATCATCTGCTTCGCCGTTTGGAATATCTGTGTTCTTTAAATCAATGTCGATTTTAGAGAACAGATTTTCATTCATAAAGTAGAAATAACTCTGGTCGTTATCTTTTGAGATTTTATAATATTCGTCAAGGTTAAAACTTTTACAATCTTTAAAACTTACTTCTCCGTTTCTGTATGCTTCTGCCATACAGTTATACATACCGATTGGTGAAGAACCTGTTGCAAGACCTAATGTTGCTTTAGGGTTGTTTTTAACAACATCAATCATAATTTTTGCTGCTTCTTTTGATACTTCGTCATAATTTTTACAAACAATAAATTTCATTTTTAAATTCTCTCCTCTTTTTTAAAGTTATCATTATATATATTAAAAATTTTATACTTATTTCTCTTAAAAGTCAATTATAATTTATAAAAAATTTACACAAAATTTCTTTTATTTTTATTCTGAATGTAGTATAATAAAGAAAACTTATGATGAGGGTGAGTATGTGTTCGGATATGTTAATATTTATAAAGACGAACTTAAGGTAAAAGATTATAATAAATATTGCTCTTTCTACTGTGGTTTATGTAAAACATTAGGCAGAGAGTTTTCATTAAAAACAAGGCTTACCCTTAACTATGACTTTGCTTTTTTAGCGCTTATCCTTTCTTCTCTCAAAGACGGAAAAATGGAAGTTCAAAGAGAAAGATGCATTATTCATCCTTTTAATAAAACTTTTGTTTTAAAGAATGATAAGTATCTTTTATACAGCGCGTATATGAGTGTTATAACTACATATTTTAAATTAAAAGACGATGTTAATGATAATAAGAATTTAAAAAGTCTTCTGTCTTTTTTAATTTTTTACGGTCATATAAAAAAGGCTAAGAAAAAATACCCTTACGAATATGAAAAAATAAAGTTTTATCTTGACGCGCTTTGCAAGTTAGAAAAGGAAAAGTCAGGGGATATAGACGAAGTTGCCCATAATTTTGGCGAACTTTTAAAAACTCTTTTTATGCATTATTCTTTAGAGTATTCAGACTCTGTAAAAAGAGCATTAGAGCAATTTTCCTATCATTTAGGGCGTTATATTTATATTATAGATGCGCTTGATGATATAGAAAAGGATATAAAAAATAAAAACTATAACCCATTTCTTATAAGGTATTCATATAATGGAGAGGATGGCAGAACCTTTAAAGAAAAGGTAAGTAAAGAGTATGATTTAATTGTTACATTAACTTTGGAAAGTATAGCATCAGCATTTGAATTATTAGATTTTAAAAAGAATAGAGACACGGTAGAAAACATAGTATATTTAGGGCTTAGAAAAACGAAAGACCGTGTACTGAAAGGAGAAAAATAAAATGGATCCGTATAAAGTGCTTGGAGTATCGCCTGATGACAGCAAAGAAACTATTGACCAGGCTCATAAAAATCTTTGCAAAAAATATCATCCGGACAGATATATTGATAATCCTCTTAAAGATTTAGCCGAAGAAAAATTAAAAGAAATAAACGAAGCATATGAAATAATAAAGAAAAACCACCAATCAGGCACAAAATCCAGTGGCAATTCAACCTATAATAACAGTTCAAACAGTAGTTTTTTAAATGTAAGAGCACTTATAAACCAAGGGAAAATTGCAGAAGCCGAAGCAATTTTAGACGGTGCTTCTTTAAAAAATGCAGAATGGTTTTTCCTAAAAGGTCTTTGCGCACTTAAAAGAGGGTGGCAGGACAGGGCATACACTTATATTCAAACTGCAGTGTCAATGGACCCTACAAATCAGGAGTATAGGTCTTATTACAATCAGTTTGTTGCACGAGCGAATGCATACAGAACTTATAGCAACAAAGGCGGATATAACTCGCACGATACGCTTGACTGTTGCCTTAACTTATGGTGTCTTGATTCTTGTTGTGAATGTATGGGAGGGGACTTGATAAGTTGTTGTTAGTTTTTGGAGGGATATGTACAGCATTATCGGTAATTTCTTTATGGCTTGGCAGTGTTATAAGTATTAACACTTTGTTTTTTATAGCACTTGCTTCATGTTTTGTATTAGTAATGCAGATAGAAGGGGGAACAAAATATTCCCTGCTTACATTTTTTTCAGTAGCGATTTTGTCCTTCGTGCTTCCTGTTGGTAAAATAAATGCTGTTTATTACACAGCCTTTTTCGGCTACTATCCGATTATAAAAAGTTATATTGAAAGAATAAATAAAATGTCAAAAGAACTTACTGTTAAAACTTTGTTTTTTATTTTTATCAGTGTGGCATCGGTAACTATTCTAAAATCATTTATGATGCTTACTTTAAATGAAAAATTTTCTTTTGGCGTGGTTTATGTTATATTGGTTATAGCACTATTTGTATATGATTATGCACTCAGTATGTTTTTTTCTTTTTATATGAACACAGTAAGAAATAAATTAAGAAGGTAAAATTTATGTCTTTAACACTTATCTTGGGCGAAAAAAAGTCCGGAAAAACTTCTTTTATATTAGAAGAAATCAAAAAAAATAAGAACAGTATAATAATTGTTCCCGAACAAACTCTTTTTCTTTATGAGAAACTTATATTAAATGAGTTGGGGGAAGAATCTTTTTTTAATGTTAAAATTTTAAGTTTTAAAAAACTTGCGAGAAAAATTTTAAGCGACGATAAGAACTTTAACCGTATAAAACTTCTTGATAATGATACGAAAAATCTTATAATAGAAAAAATTTTATTACAAGATAAGGATAATCTTTCATCCTTTAAAAATTCTTTAAGCAGCCCTGAATTTGCCGAGAAACTAAGTGCACAGATTTCTGAATTTAAAAAATACCTTGTTGAATGCGACATATTAGAAGAAATTTCAAAAAGGGAAGATATAAATAAAAACTTAAAAGATAAGTTAAAAGATATAAGTTACATATACAGTAAATACAGTGAAAAAATCAAGGATGTGTATTTAGACCTTGATGATTTACTTGTGTCTTCGGCAAATAAAAACAATGAAGAAAATCTTTACTGTAATTATAATATTTATATAGACTCTTTCACAGGTTTTACAGGCGAAGAGATTTATGTTATAAAATCGCTTTTAAAAACAGGCAATAATATCTTTGTAACCTTACCGTATCTTAAGAAAAGAAAGGGAACGAACGCTGATATTAACCACACCTTAATTCTTACCGAAGGAAAACTTGAAAAAATTGCTCAGGAAGAAAAAGTTGAACTTAAAAAAATAATTCTTGAATTTAACGGGATAAAAAATAAAGAAATTAACTTTATAAAAGATAATTACGACCTTTTGGACAGGCCCCTTAAATTTAAAGATAAAAATGAAAGCGTAAATATTTATAAATGTAAAAATCCAAAATATGAGTGCGAAAATTTAGCATCTAAAATTGTATCGGATATAAAACAAAAAGATGCTAAACTTAATGAAATGGCAGTTATTGTGCCTGATATTAAGGAATACTTAAGTTTAGTACACGAATCTTTGCAAAAATTTAGTATTCCGTATTATGCAAATGAGAAGAAATCGGTTTATGATATGCCTGTTGCAGCGCTTCTTGGTAATATCTTTAATATAATACTCTCAGGCAACCGTATGGATGTTATATTGGGGTATCTTAAATCGGGCTATTTTTTCAAAGGGGAAGAGACTAAAATATTTGCCTTTGAAGAGTTTATAAAAAGAACAGGTATAAGGGCATATCATCTTATGTCTAAACCTTTTGATGCAATAATAGAAGAAAAAAAGGCATATAACTTTATAATTGACAATGAAGAAGAATTAAAAGAAGTATATGAAAAAGCAATAAAACCGGTTATAGATTTAAAGGAAAAAATAAAGGGTGCAAAAAATTCAAAAGAGTATTCATATCTTTTGTATGAATTCTTTATAAAGATAGATTTAGATAAAACCTTAACATCTTATGCTAACGATTATAAAGAGCAAGGGGATATTATAAAGGGTAAACAACTTATTCAGGTTTATAATTATATTTTAGAAAGTATGGAAAGAACAACTCTTATTCTTTCTGAACTTAAGGTTCCTTTTAACGATTACAAAAATATAATTATTTCATCTTTAAAGAATAAAAATATCGGGTCTGTGCCTGTTATTTTTGACTCAGTTTTTGTAACCGAACCTATGGGCTTTTTTAATAACGGATATAAGTACATATATATTTTAGGAGCAAATGACGGAAAAATTCCTTCCCTTAATTTCGGCGAAGGTCTAATCAGCGAAGAAGAGCGACTTTTACTTTCTGATTTCGGTATTGAACTTTCTATGAGTTATGAACTTAAAATAACCGAAAATAAACTTAAAGTTTATGATATTATAACATCGCCTGAAATAAGCCTTGCTATTTTTTACTCTGCTTATTCCAAAAGTGCAACAGATGAAATAGAGAGCGAACTGGTATGCGAACTTTTGGAAATGTTTGATATTAAGATAAAGAATGAAAATATAGTGTATGACACAAAGAGAAATCTTTTAAAAGATACTTTGTCTTCCTTTAGTGTGGATAAGGATATGGATAATATGGCAGTATCCTATCTTTGTGAGGATGAAAAATACCTTAAGTTTATTGAAGACACTATTAATTCTCTTAACAACCCTGATTTTGGAAATGTTAAAGTGGATAAGAAAAATATATCAAAACTTGTAGGGGATACTTTAAGAGTAAGTACAACTAATATGGAAAAGTACAATGCGTGTGCATACTCTTACTTTTTAAGATATATTTTAAAGGCAAAAGAAAAGGAAGAATTTTTAATAAACAGTTTAAATCTTGGCTCAGTTATCCATCTTGTTTTGGAAAAGTTTTCTAAAAAACTTGTAAAAGATAATAAGCAGTTTTCTGATGTTGACGATTTATATATAAAGAAAACTTTGCCTGAAATTTTAGAAAAAGCGGTATCACAGGCAAATAACGGAGTTTTTAACCTTGATGTAAAAGGAGAAGTGTTTAAAAGAAAATTATGGGCAACTGCTTATAAAACAATAAATCTTTTAAGAGAACATTTTATAAGAGGCAGTTTTAAAACCGTTGGCTCTGAAGTAGATTTCGGCAGGGAAGACAGTGAACTTTCTGGTATAACCTTTGATGCAGGGGAAGGTAGAAAAATAGTTTTAAACGGAGTTATCGACCGTGTAGATAAATTTGAAAAGGACTCAGATGAATATATAAGAATTGTAGACTATAAATCTTCTGAGCATACCCTTAGTTTTTATGAGGTTATATACGGAATAAAAATGCAACTTGCAATTTATCTTATGACCGTAATCGGCAAAGAAAAAATTGAGCGTATAAAACCTGGAGGAATGTTATATCTTTCTTTAAAATCGCCTATGATATCAATTTCTTCTCCCGAAGAAGCAGAAGATATTGAAGCAAGAATAAGAAAGAAACTTACCATGAAAGGTTTTTATCTTAACACAACTGATAACGCTCTTGCTATGGACAGTGAATTTTTAGAAAACAATAAGTCGGATATAGTAGACCTTGAAGTAGACAACTTAGGAATTCCAAAAGATAAAAACTCACTTTCCATAAAAGAATTTGAAATTCTTATGAGTAAAGTAAGAGATAACATTGAAGACGGTGGAAAAAGGATATTTGAAGGGAAATTCCCTATCCGTCCTATACATCATGATAATCACACATCCTGCGATTATTGTCCGTATAACGGTGTGTGTATGTTTGACAGTGAAAATAACAATGTTGTTAATATTAAAAAAATGTCAAGGGATGAAATCTTCCCTAAATAAGGAGAACTGATGGGCGAAATTAAGTTTAACGAAAATCAGATGAAGGCAATAGAACACAAAGATTCTTCTTTAATGGTTTCTGCAGCAGCAGGGTCTGGCAAAACAAAAGTATTGGTTGAAAGAATTATAAGAAAAATCGTAAAAGAGAATGTCGATATTGATAAACTTTTAATTGTAACCTTTACTAATGCTGCAGCATCAGGAATGAGGCAGAAGATTAAAAGTGCAATTCGTGATTGCCTAAAAAAAGACAAGGACAATTCCAACTTAAAAAGACAGTTACTGTTGGTTGATAGAGCAAATATATCAACCGTTCATTCGTTCTGCCTTGATTTAATAAAAAAATATTCCCATCTTTTATCCGAAGATGTACCAAGTAAGTTTTCTCTTATAAACGAAACTGAAAAACAGTTAATGATAAATCAGATTTTATCCGAAATGATTTCAGAATATTATGAAAATTCTGACGAAGAGTTTATTATGCTTTCAGAAACCTACGGTGCAATAAATAATGACTCTAAACTTATCGATTTAATAGTAATAGTATATAACTTTTTAATAAGCATCCCTGATTACAAAGAATGGGTTAAAAAAAGCCTTTATAAAATTTCAGGGGACGATGATTTTTATAATTCTATATATGCAAAAAGTTTAAATAAATTTATAAATAATACTTTTTTATCCTGTATAGAAAAATATTCTTTTATTATATCGCTTGTAAAAGATAACCCCGATATGCAGGTTTATTATGACTTTTTTAAGGAAGAGAGCCTATATTTTAAAAGGGTCCTTGAATGTGATGATTTAAAAGAAACCTTAGAACTTGTAAATAATATAGAGTTTAAAAGGCTTCCGACAGTTAAAAATTCTATCTACTTAGAACTTATAAAACAGGTAAGAGATAAGGTTAAAAAGCATATTATTAAAATAAATGAAACATATTCTCAAAAAATTATAGAAATAAATTTGAAAAATACAAAAGATTATGATATAATAAGTAAGTTGTTTAAAGTTGTTCTTTTGTTTGACGAAAAATTCAAACAGGAAAAGTACCAGTCAGGCTATCTTGATTTTAATGACTTGGAGCATTTAACAATAGAACTTCTTTGCGACAATGGATGTTTAAGAGACGAGTTTATTCCTTTAAGGGATAGTTTTAATGAGATTTTAGTTGACGAATATCAGGATACCAATGATGTTCAGGAAAAAATTTTTACTCTGCTTAAAAAAGATAATAATCTTTTTATGGTAGGGGATATTAAACAAAGCATTTACAGGTTCAGAAATGCTAACCCAAATCTGTTTTTAACAAGAATAAAGGAATACAGAGATAACAATTCAGGTGAAGTTGTAAACCTTAACTTAAATTATCGATGCCATCCTAATGTTGTCGATACTGTTAATATGATTTTCTCATTTTTAATGAGTAAGGATATTTCAGGCATTGACTATGACAAGGAAGAAAAACTTATCTGCGGCGGCGATTTTTCAAAAAATTCTTCACATCATTTTTCAACCGAGATAAAACTTGCTATAAGTGAGCGTCTGGGCGAGGAAGAAGGATTTAAGAGGGAAGCGGCAGTTATTGCATCAACTATTAAAAAGATGGTTTCTGATAAAGACTTTTTAATAGACAACAAAAGAGTATCCTATAAAGATATAACAATTCTTACAAGAAGTTTTAACGAAAAAACTTTGGCCCTTTTAAAAGAACTGTCGGCTTATGGTATACCTGTGTCATACGAGGATAAAACCCAGTTCTTTAATACGGTTGAAATAAAAAGTTTTGTATCACTTCTTAAGATAATTGATAATCCGTATGACGATATTTCATATATCGGCGCATTAAGAAACATCTTTTTATATACAGATGATGAACTTTTAAAACTTCGTGTGATAGATAAAAAGGCTTCGTTCTACGAATTATTAAAAGCATCAGAAAACGAAAAGGATAAAAATACCCACTCATATATCGAAAGTTTAAGAGATTATTCAAAAAGATATGATTTAAAGAGTTTGATAAAAAAGATATATGATGATACATTTTATGTGGAAATGCAGACAAGATATCCAAATGGAAGTAAGCGTAAAGAAAATCTTGAAAGGCTTATTGACATAGCGAGGGATTATGAAGATGATGAATATAAGGGTATCTATTCGTTTGTTACATATATTGACAGGATAATATCGCAGAACACTAAAATTTTAAACCCTAAAATAAGCGATAATCAGGACACAGTAAAGGTAATGTCTATTCACAGTTCCAAAGGGCTGGAGTTTAATGTTGTAATTCTACAGGGAATTGATAAAAAGTTTAACCGTATGGACTTTAATTTAGATATTATACTAAGTTCATCCTTAGGGGTAGGTTACAGTTCGGTTAATAATGAAATAGGCTATAAATATCCGTCTATATATAAAAATATTATAACCGAAGAAGAAAAAAGCGAACTGCTATTAGAAGAATCAAGAATTTTATATGTTGCACTTACCCGTGCAAAATATAAACTTATTTTAACAGGTTGCGTTAAGAAAAGTTCAAAAGAAGAATGGTATACAAGTTATTTAAATACAGGGCTTGTAAATAAAGACAGTATATCCTATATCGACTTTAAGGGTTTAGGAAGTTATCTTGATATGATATTACCGCCTCTTTTAAAACATAAAAATAATGAGGTTGACAGTGATATTTGCGACGATGAACTCTTTAATATAGCCTCAGGCAAAATTAAAATTTATGTCTATGATGACATTCCTGATATAAAAGGCGTAGATAAGGGAGAAATAAAACTTATAAAAGAAGAGTTATCAAATGAGCAAAAAGAAGAGTTTACAGATAAATATGAGTATAAATATTTAAACGAGTTTCTTAATATCCCTGAAAAAATATCCGTAACCGAAGCAAGAAAAATTATGGCTAAAGAAGAGGATGTTTTTGAGGCAGGGATGACAGATGAGATTTATGTTCCTGATTTTCGTGGCGAAAATAAAATTACTGCTAAAGAAAGAGGAATACTCATTCATTACATATTTGAAAATATAAATTTAAATCTTCTTAAAAACAGCGATAATAAAATGAAAGTAATTTTAGATTTTATAGAGGATAATGAATATATAAAAGATAAACTTACCCATTCTGACCTTAAAAAAATTCAGGGCTTTTTTGACTCGTATATAGGAATAAAAATGCTTCGTGCAAAAGAAGTGCATAGAGAAAAGGAATTTTTATTAAGAGAAGATATAAAAGAAATTTATAAAGACCAAAATAATGATTTTAAAGGCAGAAAGATGATTATTCAGGGAATAATAGACTGCTATTTTGAAGATACTAAAGGGGATATATATTTAATAGACTATAAATATACCTTAGGGGGCATTGAAAAGATAAAAGAAGAATACGCATTTCAACTTAAAATGTATAAACTTGCATTATCAAAATCTTTAGGAATAGATATAAGCCAAATAAAATCTTATGTATGGGATGTTAATAATATGAGAGAAATAAAAATGTAGGAAAGGAAGAAAATATTATGGTAAGAAGACCGCAGGTTAATCCTAAAAAAAGAAAATTCTGGACAATATATGTGCTTACAACTCTCACTTTATTTTTCTTATCTTTCGTAGGGTCAGCACTTATAATAATAAATGCCAACAAACTTGTGTTTGCCGAGGACTATGAGAAATATCAGCAGATAATGAGTGATTCTGAGAAACTTCAGGCTGAGCAGAATAATGTAAGCGAGGCTGATAAAGAAGGAAGATATAAAGAAATGTATAACGGAATGCTTGAGCAGAATAAAACTCTTAAAGCAGAAAACGAAAGTTTATCTTCTAAAAATCAGGAACTTTCTTCTAAAGTTTCAAAATTAGAGCAGGAATTAAAGGAAGCATCAAAGCCTTCTAAAGATGAAAAAACAGAAGAAAATAATGAAGAAAACACCGATGATACAACTGAGTCAGAAAACGATAAAACTACTGACGAGTAATTTTTAAATTTTTTAACATAATAAAAAGCAGAAAACTTTGGAGGAATTATGATTCTTGCAAATGCAAAAATATATACTATGGATAATGACCAGGTAATAGATTCAGGATACATAGTGATAGAAAACGGAAAAATTAAAGATGTGGGAGATATGAAAAATTGTCCTCTTGATAAAGATGTAAAAGACCTTAAGGGCAAAATGGTATTTCCCGGATTTATAGATGCGCACTGCCATGTGGGAATTTTAGAAGACGGTCTTACCTTTGAGGGAGATGATGTTAACGAATCTACCGACCCTGTTACCCCTCAGATACGAGGAATTGATGCTATAAACCCAATGGATGTGTGCTTTAGGGAAGCGCTTATGGCAGGGGTAACAACTGTTGCAACAGGCCCTGGGAGCGCTAATGTTATTGGCGGCACATTTGCTATTTTAAAAACTTACGGTAACTGCGTTGACGATATGATAGTAAAAGAAAACGCAGCAATGAAGTTTGCCTTTGGCGAAAATCCAAAAGGGATATACAACCAGAAAGGGCAGACACCAATGACAAGAATGGGAGCAGTTGCTCTTATCAGGGAACAACTTTTAAAGGCTAAGGAATATCTTAGTAAATTAGAAGATTATGAAAATGATCCTGAAGAAAATGAAAAACCTGATTTTGATATAAAATGCGAAAGCCTTATTCCTCTTCTAAAAGGGGAAATGCCTATGAAGGCTCATGCTCACAGAGCAGACGATATATTCAGTGCAATAAGAATTGCAAGAGAGTTTAATCTATCTCTTACTATTGACCATTGCACAGAGGGGCATTTAATAAAGGATGCACTTGGCGAGTATAACTATCCTTGCCTTGTAGGTCCGTCTCTTATAGGCAGGTCAAAGCCTGAACTTAAGAACAAAACATATTCTACACCAAAAGAACTATATGAAAAAGGCGTGTCGGTTTCAATTATAACCGACCATGATGTTATTCCTTTAGAGCATTTAACAATATGCGCCGCCCTTTCTTACAAAGCAGGGCTTCCGTATATGGAAAGTTTAAAGGCTATAACAATAAATCCGGCAAAAGCACTTGGCATTGACGATAAAGTTGGGTCAATAAAGGTTGGATGCGATGCAGACATTGTTGTCTTTTCGTCTGACCCTTTAGATATATTAAGTTCACCTAAAATGGTGATTATAAATGGTCTTATTATAAAGGAGGATATATAAAATGGGAAAAAATTTATTAGTTGGACAGTCAGGGGGGCCTACTGCTGCAATTAACTCATCATTAGCAGGGGTTATCAGCGAGGGCTTAAAATCTGAAAAAATTGGAAAGGTTTACGGAGCAAAACATGGTATCGAAGGCGTTTTAAAAGACAATATTATCGATTTATCATTCTTTAGCGATGATGAAAAGATTAAAATTTTAAAACAAACACCATCTGCATACCTTGGTTCTTGCAGAAAAAAACTTCCTGATATGGAAAACAATATGGAAACATACGAAAAAATATACGAAATGTTTAAAAAATATGATATAGGTTATTTCTTCTATATCGGCGGAAATGACTCAATGGATACAGTTAACAAACTTTCTAAATATTTTAAAACAGTTGACTATGATGTAAAAATTATCGGTGTTCCAAAAACTATTGATAATGACCTTGCACTAACCGACCATACACCTGGTTACGGTTCTGCTGCAAAATTCGTTGCAAACACTACAAAACAGGTTGCAAAAGATAACACTGCATATGATATCCCTGCAATTACAGTAATCGAAGTAATGGGAAGACATGCAGGATGGTTAACTGCTGCAGCAGCACTTGCAAATATGGACGGCGAAACTTATGTTGACGTTGTTTGTTTACCTGAAGTTGCATTTGATATAGATAAACTTATCGTAAAACTTGAAGAAATAATGAATAAAAAGAATAAAGTTGTTATCGCAGTTTCTGAAGGTGTTAAAGATAAAGACGGAAAATTAGTTTGCGAATCTGTAAGCGTAACAGACGGTAAGGAAGACGGGTTTAATCACGCTCAACTTGGCGGAGTATGTAAAACAATTGAAGCATTGTTAAAAGAAAAAACTTCATGGAAAATAAGACCTATTGAATTTAGTACAATTCAGAGAAGTTTCTCTATTTTAACATCTAAAACTGATATTGAAGAATCATTTAACGCAGGTAGCCAGGGTGTAAAATTTGCATTAGACGGAAAAACAGGCGTTATGGTAGGCTATGTAAGAAAAGACAGTGATAAATACGAAATAGAATATCAGGCATTTAACACAGAAGATGTTGCAAACTTTGAAAAAGTTATGCCTGCTTCAATGATTACAGAAGACGGATTCTTCGTTACTGATGAATATATAAAATACGCAAAACCTTTAATAGAAGGCGAATGCGACATTGTCTATAAAGACGGAGTAATTTCAACACTATGAAATATTTAAGGGAACTTTTTAAAAAACAGGAAATAATGGTTTTCTCGTCAAAAAGAAGTTTTGAAGTAATACTTCTAGTATCCTTGGTTTTAAGTTGTGTACAAGCCTTTATGCATGTAGGATACAGCAGTTTCTCATCTTTTTTTGATGCTTTTTCGCCTATAATTTTATCAGTTAATATGTCTTTATATTTTCTTATTATGGCGTTTTTGTTCTTCCTGACGGGGAAACTTAATATAAGCTGTATATTAGTATCCCTTATAACACAAGTTTTGCTTATAATTAACCATTATAAAATATATTTCTTACAAGTTCCTCTTAAAGCAGTTGACCTTGTTTTAGGCAAGGAGGCCACAGGAATAATCGGAAATTATACTATAAAGGCAGACTTAAAGGTAATAGTTGCAACTTTATTTATAATGGTATTTTCATTTTTTATTTTTAAATTTATAAAGAATGAAAAGATAAAATTTACAACAAGGTTTGCAGGAATTTTTCTTACAATTTTCTTATCAATGTTAGGATATGAGTATTTTTATTCCGACACTTATTTATATGATAAAATGACCACATTTACCAACTTTTATAACGAAGTGGATAATGTAAACGGTCATGGCTTTATCTATTCATTTGTAAATAAGGCTAAAGGAAAGAAATATGAAAAGCCCGAAAACTATGATTTAATGAGTGTTGAAACAATTCTTAAACCAAAAGGGGCGGAGGATAATTCTCCGCCCGATGTGCTTATGATTATGAGCGAAGCATTTTTCGATATAAGACAAGCCGAAAATTTAGAATTTAATATTGACCCTCTTAAGACTTATTCACAACTAAAAAAAGAGGGGATGTACGGAGATGTTATTGTCCCTGGGTTTGCAGGGGAAACATCTAATTCTGAGTTTGAAGCACTAAGCGGTGCAAGTATTTATTTAATTGACAAAAACTCTCTTGTGCCTTATAAAACCTTTGTGGATAAGCCTGTATATTCGTTAGCCGAATATTTTAATTCATACGGCTTTGACACAGTGGGAATGCACCCGGGGCACAGTTGGTTTTATAACAGGGTGTTTGCCTATAAATGTATGGGCTTTAACCGTACTAAATTCAGCGAAGACCTTGATTATAAAATGGAAGAAACAAACTTTTATGCAAACGATACCGAAGCGGCAAAAATGCTTATTGATGATTACAGGGAGCATATAGAAAAAAATGGCGAAAAAGGCTATTTTAATTTCTTGGTAACTTTACAAAATCACGGACCTTACATAAACGAAGACACCGAAAAGGAAGATATCATAAAGCGTGTAGAAGGAATGGACGATACAGCCTACTATACGGTTGATAATTATGTTCAGGGCTTAAAAGATGCAGATAATTTCTTAAAAATAATAAAAGACTATATAGAAACACTTGACAGGCCTGTTATTGTGTTATTCTTTGGCGACCATCTGCCGTTTTTAGATGCTGAACTTTCCTATTATGATTTAATAGGCTACGATATCACAAGCGAAAATAAAGAAGCATATTATAATAAGCATAAAACACAGTATCTTATATTCTCCAATACAAAATTTAAAGAAAGAGAGAAAAAATCAGGAAGAAAAGTTCTTACTGGTTACAGAGGAGCAATTTCCTCAAACTATTTAGCCACCGAACTTTTAGCATACGGTAATATGGAGATGACTCCGTATTTTGCATTTTTAAATGAATTAAAAAAGGATGTCCAGGTATTTTCTCCTTATTACTATTTAACAAAAGAGGGCTTTACAGAAGAACTCTCAAATGAAGTTCTTACAAATATCGAACTATTAAAAAATATGCAGTATTATAATCTTATGGAGTATAAAAAACAAGATGATGAGATTTGAAATAGTTGTAACAACAATGTTCGGCTTAGAAGCATTGGTTGCAAAAGAAATACGAAATTTAGGATATGAAACCACAGAAGTAATTGACGGAAGAGTTACCTTTTTAGGAGACTTTGAAGCAGTTGCAAGGGTAAATCTGTGGCTAAGATGCGGAGAAAGAGTATTTATCAAGGTGGGAGAATTTGATGCCGTAACCTTTGATGAACTCTTTGAAAAAACCAAAAGTTTAGACTGGTCAAAATGGCTTTTAAAAGACAGTGAGTTCCCTGTTAACGGTTTTTGTGTTAAATCACAGTTGTTTAGCGTAAGAGACTGTCAGGCGATTATTAAAAAGGGAATTGTTGAGTCGCTTACTAAAAGTTATAAAATAAACTGGTTTCCTGAAACAGGCTCTTTATATAAAATAGAATTTTCTATTATAAAAGATAAGGTAGCCTTAATGATAGATACCTCGGGAGACAGTCTTCATAAAAGAGGTTACAGAAGAAGGTCAAATATGGCGCCTTTAAAGGAAACTATTGCCGCAGCCATTGTTACTATGAGCCGATTTAGTTATAATGGTGTATTTTGCGATCCGTTTTGCGGTTCAGGCACAATTCCTATTGAAGCAGCAATGATTGCAAAAAACATTGCTCCGGGTCTTAACCGTCATTTTGCATTTGAAGGCTTTAAACAAATGTCAAAAAATTATTTAAAGGATGCAAGAGAAGAAGCACTGTCCGAAATAAGAAAAACAAATCTTAAAGTTATAGCATCAGACATAGATTATGACTGTGTTGATTTAACCATAAACAATGCAAAACTTGCAAGAGTAAACGATGTAATATTTGTTAAAAGACTGCCTGTTGCCGACTTTAAAAGCGAAGAAACAGGCGGCACAATAGTCTGCAACCCTCCTTACGGGGAAAGACTTCTTACTTTAAAAGAAAGCGAAAAAATAATAAAAGATTTAGGAAGAGTTTATAAAAACTTATTAGGATGGAATATGTTTGTTATAACACCTAATGAAAAGTTTGAAACTTTAATCGGCAAAAAAGCAACCAAGAAAAGAAAGTTATATAACGGTATGCTAAAATGCGATTTATACCAGTATTTTTCAAAAGCAGACAGGTTATAGAGAGGATAGAAATATGAAAAAAGCAGTAATAACAGTTATAGGAAAAGATAAGGTTGGAATTATCCACAGCGTAAGTGGAGTATTAAAGGATAATAATATCAATATCCTTGATATTTCTCAGACAATTATGGGGGATATTTTCACAATGGTTATGATGAGTGATATTGAAAAATCTTTATGCGACTTTGATACTCTGTCATCAAATTTAGAAAAGTTAGGTAATGAACTTGGAGTAAAAATTACTATCTGCTTAGAAGATATATTTAATGAAATGCATAGAATTTAGGGGTATAAAAAATGATTTCAAATAAAGAGATAATCGAAACTTTAAATATGATAGAAAAGGAAAACCTTGATATACGAACAATAACAATGGGTATTTCCTTACTTGACTGTGCCTGTGAAGACCATAAAAAGTCCATAACAAAAATATATGATAAAATAATGTATCTTGCAAAAGATTTGGTTAAAACAGGGGAAAATATATCAAAAGAAATGGGAATTCCCATTATAAATAAGCGTATATCCGTAACTCCTATCTCACTTATTGCAGGTTCGTCTGATGCATCAACTTATGTTCCTTATGCTAAAATGCTTGATAAAGTTGCACAGGATACAGGGGTTGATTTTATAGGCGGATTTTCTGCCCTTGTGCATAAAGGCTATACCAAAGGAGACAGAATTTTAATAAACTCAATAGGCGAAGCCATTTCCGAAACAAAAAAAGTATGTTCTTCAGTAAATGTAGGAACAACTAAAGCAGGAATAAATATGGATGCAGTAAGAGAAATGGGTGTAGTAATAAAAGACCTTGCCGAAAGGACTAAAGATAACGATTCTATCGGTGCATCAAAACTTGTTGTGTTCTGTAATGCTCCTGAGGATAATCCTTTTATGGCAGGTGCTTTTTTAGGTGCAGGCGAGCCTGAATGTGTAATAAATGTGGGCGTTAGCGGCCCCGGGGTTGTTAAATCGGCTCTTGAAAAAGTAAAAGGAGCAGATTTTGCAACAGTTGCCGATACTATTAAAAAGACTGCATTTAAAATAACAAGAATGGGGCAGATGGTTGCAAGAGAAGCATCCGAGCGTCTTAATGTGCCTTTTGGAATAGTAGACTTATCTTTAGCACCAACTCCGGCAGTAGGAGATAGTGTTGCATATATTTTAGAAGAAATGGGCCTTGAAAAATGCGGAACACACGGAACAACTGCAGCCCTTGCACTGCTTAACGACGCTGTTAAAAAAGGCGGAGTTTTTGCAAGTTCTCATGTGGGAGGCTTATCGGGAGCATTTATCCCTGTAAGTGAAGATGCAGGTATGATAGATGCAGTTGCAAAAGGTGCTTTATCAATAGAAAAATTAGAAGCCATGACCTGTGTATGTTCGGTTGGTCTTGATATGATAATTATTCCTGGCGATACATCAGCAGAAACTATATCGGCAATTATTGCAGACGAAGCGGCAATAGGTATGGTAAACTCTAAAACAACTGCAGTAAGAGTTATTCCTGCAATAGGTAAAAAAGTAGGGGATAGCGTTAATTTTGGTGGTCTTTTGGGATATGGGCCTGTTATGAGAGTAAACCCATATTCATCAGAAGAATTTATAAAAAGAGGCGGAAGAATTCCTGCACCGCTTCAATCTTTAAAAAATTAAGGAAGAAATATGAGTAAAAAAAGTTATATTAAGTTGGAATTTGATAAAATAAGAGAAATGCTCTCTTTATTATGTGTTATTGAGCCCAATAAAAAGAAGGCACTTTTAATTGAGCCTTTTTCTGATGCAGAAGAACTTAATTTTTCTTTAAATGAAGTTAATGATGCGTGTTCTCTTATATTAAAGAGGGGTAACCCTCCTTTTTATTCAGTACAGGATGTTTTGGCACATATTAAACGACTTGATATAAGCGCAGTGTTTAATACAAGAGAACTTTTGGATATAGGAAAACTCTTAAAAACAACACGCCTTTTAAAAGACTATGCGTCAGAAGACAGAGAACTATCTTCCTATTTTGACAGTCTTGTTGTTTTAAGAGGTTTGGAAGAAGAAATATCAACTAAGATTATATCCGAAGATGAAATCGCAGATAATGCAAGTATTAAACTTTATGCTATAAGAAAGAAAATCAATGTAACTCATAATAAAATAAAAGAAGTTTTAAATAAATATATAACTTCCACAACCTATCAGAAATATCTTCAGGACCCCGTTGTTACTATGAGGGGGGACAGATTTGTTCTGCCTGTTAAAATCGAGCATAAAGGGGAAATTGCGGGGATAGTTCACGATACTTCTTCATCAGGCTCTACTGTTTTTGTTGAGCCTATGCAGGTTGTTGAAATAAATAATTCCTTAAAGGAAATGTTTTTGGAAGAAGAAAAAGAAATAGAGAGAATTTTGTTTGATATAACAAGCCATTGCGGGTTAAACAGAGAGCAGATTTTAAATAACTACAATATAGTATGCGACCTTGACTTTATATTTTCTAAGGCAAAACTTTCAGTATCAATGAAAGGAACAAAACCCGTTATAAACGAAAGAGGTTATATAAACCTAAAAAAAGCGCGTCATCCTTTAATTGATAAAACAAAGGTAGTTCCCATTGATGTAATCTTAGGCGGTCAGTATGATTCCTTAATAGTTACAGGGCCTAACACAGGCGGTAAAACTGTATCTTTAAAAACCGTGGGGCTTTTATGTTTAATGGGCGCATCAGGTCTTATGATTCCTGCAGGTGATAAAAGTGAGATTTCCTTATTCTCTCATATATTTGCAGATATAGGAGACGAGCAGAGTATTGCGCAGTCTTTATCAACCTTTTCCTCCCATATGGTAAATATAGTTGATATTATAAACAATATAGAATATAACTCACTTGTATTATTTGACGAGTTAGGCGCAGGGACAGACCCGGTAGAGGGTGCATCTTTAGCAATAGGAATAATTGAAAGTTTAAGACAAAAAGGCGCTAAAATAATGGCTACCACCCATTACAGCGAACTTAAACTTTATGCATTGTCCACTAAAGGTGTTATAAACGCAAGTTGCGAATTTGATGTGGAAACACTTCGCCCTACCTATAAACTGATAATAGGAACTCCTGGAAAAAGTAACGCCTTTAGTATCTCTAAAAGATTAGGTCTTCCTGATGAAATTTTAGATAAAGCAAAAGAGCAGCTTAATGAAGAAAATATTAAGTTTGAAGATGTTTTATCAGAAATTGAAAAAACAAGAATTGCCCTTAAAAAAGAAAGGGAACTTGCCAATAAATTCAAACTTGAATCGGAAGAATTAAAGCGCAAACTAACAGATGAAAAACAAAAAAGCGAAGAAAAATATATTAAAATTATAGATGATGCCAACAGAGAGGCAAAAGAAATATTAGAAGAAGCAAAAGAAGAAGCGGCATCTTTAATAAAAGAATTAAGAAATTTAAGAAAAGAAGAAAGCCAGAGAGAGTTTGACAAGAAAACCACAAAAGCAAACGAAAGAATTTCCAAAAAGATTAAAGAGGCAAATTCGAAAATTATAACTTCAAAAAATAAACAGGTAAAAGCAGTTAACCCTAAAACTCTTCTTAAAGGTACAAGCGTTAAACTAATCGACCTTGACCAGAGCGCAACAGTTGTAGAACTTCCTGATAAGGACGGAAATCTTGTTGTTATGGCAGGTATTTTAAAAATAAGAACAAATGTGTCAAATCTTTGTATAGACGAGTCTCAAGTAAAGAAGGAAACAACCTATACAACCTTTAAAAAGGCAGAACTTAAAAATAAAACCATAACAAGCGAAATTGATATAAGAGGTGCAACCGTTGCTGACGGAGTTATGGATGCAGAAAAATATATCGACGATGCAGTTATGTTAAAACTTGAAAAAGTATCAATCATTCACGGAAAGGGAACAGGTGTTCTTCGTTCTGCAATTCACGCAATGCTTAAAAAGCATCCTAATATAAAATCGTTCCGTTTAGGTCTTTTTGGCGAAGGGGAAGACGGAGTAACCATTGTTGAACTTAAATAAAGAGGTGGAAAGATGAAAAAAGTTATAAGAAGAATGTATGCAGGGATAATAGATATGTTCTTTATAGGACTACCTGTTTATGCTATATATCATACTTTTATATTAGAGTCTATGAAGGATGTAACCTTTAAAATTTCATACCTTGAAGTAAATATGAATCTTACTGCAATAACTTTGGTGTTTTTATTCCTTTATTATGCAGTGTGCGAAGTTTTAGGGCAATCAATAGGTAAAAAAATGCTTGGTATTAAAGTAAAATATAACGGGAAAAAAGTTATAGCAAAAATATTAAGACCGATTATAAAAGTTCTTATTTTGTATTTTGCATTCCCACTTGTAGCACTTTGTTTATTTTTACCTGATAATAAAATGTTTTATGACTTTTTTTTAAAAACCGAAATAGAAGAAGTTAAAGTAGATGTTTCAAAAAGGAGTTTAAAATGATAGACCTTGAAATGATAAACGATGAGATAGAAGAAATAGGCGAGTATATAAAAGAAGACGATTATGACGCCGCATATGAGATAATAGAAGAAGTACTTATTAAAACAAAAGGAATGTTTGTGGAAAATGAAGCGGAAAGATTTTTTTGCTTTGATTCTCCTATCCAGTTTTATTTATATGATATGAAATTATCTTCTCAAAAATATATAAAAAGAAGCGGAGTAGATTTTAGAACTCTGTATTTAACCAAAGGGCATATAGATTTAGCCTATGAAAGATTTGAAGAGTGCGAAGAAGCACTTAAAAATGCTCTTTACTGGAACCCTGTTGACCCTAACATATTTTATGAACTTGCCCGTCTTTTTGTACAAACAAAGGATGAAAATAAACTTGGCATTGTATTAAAAGCAGTAAGAAGTTATATCCTTGATAAAATATCTTACAGTAAGTATTATGCATATTTAGGCGAATATTATCTTTTAAAAGAAGATTATAAAACTTCACTTGCTCTTTTTTATGTAAGTGAAAGTATTTTAGAAACAAAAATTGCAAAAGACGGAATACAGAATATTCTTAATAAGGCAGAAATTTTAAATACCCCTGTAACCGAAGAAATTATAGAAACTCTTAAAAAAGACGGTTTTTACTTTTCTCTTGATAATGAAGTGCTTTCAATGATTTATGATTTATCCTATGAACTTAGTAAAAATCTTAATAATAAAAGTGCTATGTACTGTCTGGATGTTTTATATGAACTGACAGGTGATGAAAAATACCTAAGAGAAAAAGAGTACTTAGAGTAGGAGATCTTAAAAAAGTCTGGAACGCAAAAAGTCAATAATAAGAAAGTCGGTGTATTACACCGACTAAGATTATAGATTATTTTTTTGAAGTTTGCTTTTTATAGAATATAAAAAATCTTAAACCGCCGATTATGGCAAATATAAGAGGCAGACTGAATGTAGAATTAAAAGAGTAGTCAGATTCTTTACTGTTATAATCACTTCTTATATCAAGGTTAAAAGCACCTTTTTTAACTTTGGTTAAACTTTCAATAAAACCAAGTAAAGGATATACAGCCGAGCAAACAGCGCCGAAAGTTATGGCAGTAAAAGCCGCATCGGAAGATGAGCAGATTATTTTTAAGTTTAAGTTTTTTATCTTTAAAAAAGATAAAATAAATTTTATTTCATATAACCCTTTTTTTATAATGTTACAGTAAAATGAGATTTTATCTTTAAGGGGTGTGTCATCTTTTTTTGCGCTTTTATCTTTAAAGTCTTTTTCTTTTTGTTTCTTGTTCTTCTTTTTATTTATAAATTTATCTGTATCTATAAAAAGATATTTTACCCTGTATTTAAAGTTTGAATTTTTTTTAAGTTCTAAATAAATGGTTGCAGGAAAAGATAAAAGAATAATTAAAAAACAAATGATGCTTAAAATAATAAAAAGCAAAGTTAATAAAATATTCACGGTATACTCCTTATTTATCAATTATCATCTGGATATAGTCAAGGTTTTTAAAACCTGTTTTTTCATATAGTGAAATAGCCCTTTTGTTGTTTTTTGTAACCTCTAAGCGAAATCTTTTGGCATCAGTAAAATGTGAGAAAACAAATTTTAAAAACTCTTTTCCAATCCCGAGGTTTTGGAACTTATCTTTTACCATAAGTTCTTCAATATAAACACATATTCCGCCCACTTCGTTGGAATATGATAAAGAAACCTGGCAATAACCTGTAATTTCGTTATCAATTTCTTTAACAAATATTTTAACATACGGGCTTTCATTTATTGCTTCATCAACAGTGTTTGAAAAATTAAGTTCACAAACAGGGTGCAAAACTGCATCAGAATTATAAAACTTTTTCATAAGTTTAATAACTTCGTCTTTATCCTGTTTTGTAATTTGTCTTATCATAATATCACCGTATATTATTTTAACATACATTAAAATAAAAAACAATAAGGGAGAAATAACAATGATAAAAAATTTAGTTCCCACAAAGATTTTTATAGGCGAAAATATCTTAGAGAATAATAAATGCGAAATAATTTTAGGCAAAAAAGCAATGATTGTAACAGGGAAAACATCTGGCGAAAAATCAGGTGCCTTAAAAGATGTTATAAAAATATTGGAAGAAAAAAACATTCCTTATATTACATACAATAAGGTAACAAATAACCCTACTATTGAAGAAACAGTATATGGCGGCAATATTGCAAAAGTTGAGGGCGTAGATTTTATTATTGCTATCGGTGGTGGCTCTCCTTTAGATGCTGCAAAAGCCATTGCAGTTTATGCTAAAAATGAGCCAAAAGAGAATTCTTCCTTTACCATTAACGATATATTTTTAGATAAATTTGAAAATGATCCTCTTCCTATGGTAGCAATTCCAACAACAGCAGGGACAGGCTCGGAAGTAACTCAGTATTCTATTTTAACGCTAAACAGTATAAAGAATAAAAAAAGTTTTGCATCGGACAGAGTTTTTTATAAAAAGGCTTTTATAGACGGAAAATATACATTAAATCTTCCTCTTCAGATTGCAAGAAATACTTATGTGGATGCTCTTTGCCACCTTATAGAAGGGTATACCAATAAAAGAGCAACTAAGAATACTGACGAGGTCGCCCTTTACGGACTAAAAATAATGGGTAAACATAAAAATAGATTTATAAAAGGCGATTTTAATATAGAAAGTGCAACAGAGTTATTATACGCCTCAACAGTTGCAGGGGCACTTATTGCCCATACGGGAACAACTGTAATTCACTCAATGGGTTATCCTTTAACCTATTTTAAGAATATACCTCACGGAAGAGCAAACGGAATAATTCTTCCTGAGTATATGATAAAAACAAACGAGGTTTTACCTTGTAAAATAAAAAATGTTTTAAACGCATTAGGCTTTAACTTAGTAGAGGAATTTAATTTATATATAAAATCAATTCTTCCTTCATACGAAAAGTTTAATATAGACGAAGTAAAAGAATGGACTAAAACAACAATAATGGCAAAAAATGCTCAGGTTTGTCCGTTTGATGTTGACTATAATATAGAACTTAAAATGTTTGAAAAATGTTTAGATATATAAAAAGGGGTTTTAAAAAATGAATCAGAGAGAAAAATTATCATCAAGATTAGGGTTCATCTTAATTTCTGCAGGATGTGCCATAGGTCTTGGAAATGTATGGAGATTTCCGTTTATAACAGGGCAGTATGGAGGAGCAGCATTTGTTATACTTTATCTGTTCTTCCTTGTAATTTTCGGTCTTCCTATTATGGCAATGGAATTTTCTGTTGGTCGTGCAAGTGGTGCAAGTGTTGCAACATCCTTTAAAAAGTTAGAGCCAAAAGGTACAAAATGGCATATATTCGGATATTTTGCAATGGTTGGAAACTATCTTCTTATGATGTTTTATACAACTGTGTGTGGCTGGATGTTTTACTACTTTGTAAAAATGTTAAAAGGCGATTTTGTAGGTCTTAGTCCTACACAGGTTGCAGATGCATTTTCAGGTATGGTTTCAGACCCTGTAACTTTAACAATCTGGATGGTTATTTCAGTATTATTAGGTTTTGGAATTTGTGCCTTAGGTCTTCAAAAAGGTGTTGAAAAAATTACAAAAGTTATGATGTCAAGCCTTTTTGTAATACTTCTTATATTGGTTGTAAGAGCAGTAACACTTCCTGGTGCGAAAGATGGCTTAAAATTCTATTTAATGCCTGATTTTAAAAAAATGTTTGAAGCAGGTGCTTTTGAAGTTATCTCTGCCGCAATGGGACAAGCATTTTTTACCTTAAGTATAGGTATAGGCTCAATGGCAATATTCGGAAGTTATATAGATAAAGACCGTGCACTTATGGGCGAATCTTTAAATATTTTAGCACTTGATACAAGTGTTGCACTTTTATCAGGCCTTATTATTTTCCCTGCATGTTTTGCTTTTGGAGTAAATGCAGACAGTGGCCCAAGTTTAGTGTTTATTACACTTCCTAATATATTTAATAATATGGCAGGGGGAAGAATATGGGGAACATTATTCTTTGCGTTTATGTCATTTGCAGCGTTATCTACCGTTATTGCAGTGTTTGAAAATATAATTTCCTTTGCGATGGATTTATGGAATTTCTCAAGAAAGAAAGCAGTTATAATAAATATTTTCCTTGTAATTATATTATCCATTCCGTGCGTGTTAGGATTTAATGTTTTAAGCGGTATAACACCTTTAGGCGCAGGGTCAAATATTATGGACCTTGAAGATTTTATTGTAAGTAATAATTTATTACCAATCGGTTCTTTGGTATACCTCTTCTTCTGTGTAACTAAATACGGATGGGGATGGGATAACTTTATAAAAGAGGTTAATACAGGTAAAGGTATAAAATTCCCTAAATGGTTAAGAATATATGTAACATATATTTTACCAATAGTAGTATTATTCCTGTTTGTTCAGGGGTATGTAAGTAAATTTTTAGGATAGTATTATGAAAAAAACCTTTGCTACAACAATGCCTGATAAAATCGGCGCTTTTATGAGGGCAACAGAAATTTTTGCCCGTCTTAAAATCAATATTTTAAGAGTAAGTTATAATAAGGCAATAGATGCCCATATGCTTTTTATAGAAGTTAATGGGGAAGAAGATGCCTTAAATATTGCGAAGAGCGAACTTATTAAGGCAGGGTATATTCTTAATGATTTTAAAAAGGGAAAAGTAGTTTTATTAGAATTTAATATTTTAAACAAACCGGGGGCATTGCTCCCGGTTCTTCGTCTTATAGATAAATATAAATTCAATATTTCCTATATAAGTTCCAAGGAAAATGAAAGTGATTTTTTAATATTTAAAATGGGGCTTCTTATAGAAAAAGAAGAAAACTTAAATAATTTTTTAGAAGATGCACAAAAATTATGCCGAGTAAAAATTATAGACTTTGAAAAAAGTAATATAAATCTTGACAATACCGTTTTTTATATAAGTTTTGTAAATAAAATTGCAGAAGATATGGGGCTTTTAGAAGAAGAAAAAAACGAACTTTTGATAAACTCTAATCACATTATGCAGATTCTTGATGAGAAAAACCTGCCACCTTATAAAACCTTTGACTATATATTAAAATTTGGTGAACATATAATAAGAAATAAAGGGGATAATTATAAGCCGAGAGTGTCAGACTTTAATCTTTGTAACGACATTTCTTTAATTGTGGTTGAGCCTCCCTGTGGAAGCAATGTGTGCGTGTTTGTTTTAAAAGATACTCTTCTTTTTGTCGATTCGGGTTTTAACTGTTATAAGGAAGAACTTTTAAAAGTTTTAAGGAGTAAAATCAGTAATTTTAATTCTTTTAATAAAGAGATTATTTTAACTCATTCTGATGTTGACCATATAGGTTTTTTAGACTGGTTTGATAAAGTTTATCTTAGCGAAAACACAGCCATAAATCTTTTAAATGTGTCTAAAGGGAAAAAGGGATACAGAGAGCAACTTAATTCACATAAACCGTATGTTAAAATAAGCAAAATCTTATCTCATTATAAATACCCTGAATGTAAAAATTTCAATATAATAGGCACAAAAAATGATGATAAATTATTATCTTTTATAGGAAGACTTAAAAAAGAAACCCTTGATTTTGAAGTTTATGAAGGTATGGGCGGTCATGTAAAGGGAGAAACTGTTTTTATTGAGCGAAATAAAAGAATTGTTTTTACAGGGGATATATTTATAAATATAAAAGACTGCATAAAAGAGCAGGAAGAATTTAATAAAATTGCTCCTAATCTTTTAACAGCAGTCGATTCTATTCCTGATATGGCATATAAGATAAGAAGAGAAATAAAACCTCTTCTTGATAAAGGAAAATGGATAGTTATAGGCGGCCATGGCGCACCTTTAATATGGGATGTGTAGATAAAATATTTTTGTTGTATAATACAAATTCCAAATCGTGTCCCGAAGGGACATATCGCATCGAAGATATATCGCAAATTCTTTTAAGAATTTATATCACTGAATCTGTTCGCACTAACAGTGCGACAGTCTCTATATGTGTTGTGTGATGTCTGCGACAGTATTATTGTAATAGCTTTTTTGAAATATTGTACCAAGCCTTTATATAATTATCTTTTAAAAGCTCTTTGTTGTTATCAACTAATTTTATAAAAGATTTTGATAATCCATCCCATTCTTTTATATTACCTTGTGGATATAAAGTCCAATGAATTTCATCTATTGTATAATTGCTTTTAATTGAGTTGTTTTTCATAGAAGTTGTAACCCAATTGCTTTTATCATCATGTCCACCTTTTGCAATAGGATATACATGGTCAATTGTTGGGATTAATTCCCAATATGCTATATGTGTTTCTGTCATTTTCCAATGAGGGTGAAAAGGGAACTCATTAGGAAAATATACTGACAATACCTTAAGTATTCCTGGATTTAAAAGTTTTTGACCTGTATATCTGTCAATGAAGCCATCTCTTATAAACTGCTCCATTTTTTGAGTTAATGTGTATGTGCGTTTTTCTATATCGTAAATTTTATGTGGATATTCACTTGTGATTATTGATTTTGCCAAACCAATATTATTGTCTATAAGCATATCAACTATGTTTGAAATAATTATACCTTTTTCTCTTTTCATGATACTATTCCTTTTTGCTTTTAGCAGTAGTTACAGATGCAATGAGTTTTCTTCTTATTGTTCCACATGTATTTGTTAGATTTTTATATGTAATTTCATCAATCTTATTCTTACGATGTAATAATTCTAACCAATATTCAGTTTCAAAGCTTTCCTTTAATGCAATTTCCAATTTATTTATAAAATCAGCTTTACTTTGAGCATATTTTGCTTCGTGAAGATTTGCACCAATAGATGAAGAACATCTTAACAGTTGATTTACATAGACTGAGCACCCTTTAATATTGTCGCAAATGTCTGAAATTTCTATTACAAAATTGATAGTTTCTTCTCTGAGTAATTTTTTGTTTTGTTCCATAAACAATTCTCCTTTGTCGATATACACTTGCGTGTTCGATATATTTCACTTCGTGAAATTCGATATAAACTCGCTATGCTCGCTTTCGATATGATATAAATCTCGTTGCCGTAAGGCAACATATCGAGCCGTCAGGCATATCGAGTTCTAATAGAACATATCGAAAATCTCGCAAGAGATTTATATCGATGGAGTGCTATGTGCGACATAGTAGCACAACGCACTCAACATGGCTTGTTGCCGGAAACATATCACATGCAATAATTTCTTCAACCTTATATTTATTACTGTCTGTAAAAATCTTTAAGTCCCTTGCAAGGGTTGCAACATCGCAGGATATATAACATATCTTTTGGGGAGACAAGTTAATTATTTCGTTTATGAGACTTTCATCGCAACCTGCTCTTGGAGGGTCAAGAATTACTTTTGTAGGCTTATTTTCGCTTAAAATAAGTTCTTTTATTTTGTCTTCTGCCTTTCCTGTATAGAATGTGGCATTATCTATATTATTTATCTTTGCATTTTCTTTTGCATATTCTATTGCTTCATTTACTACTTCAACGCCGATTACTTCTTTTGCGTTTTCTGCACATAAAAGCCCTATTGTTCCAATTCCGCAATAAATGTCAAACACTATATCTTCTTTATTTATTTCAAGCAGTTCGATGCCTTTTTTATATAAATTCCCCACATTATAAGGGTTTACCTGGAAGAATGATTTGCTTCCTATTTTAAATGTATGTTCTAAAATTTTATCCTTAATATATGGCTCATTATAAAGGCATATTACTTCATCTCCTAAAATAACATTTGTGTTAAAAGGGTTGATATTTATAATAATACTTGCCATGCCCTCCATTGTAAGAAGACTTTCCTTTAATTTGTCAAGATAAGGAATTTCTTTTTTATAACTTACAATTCCTGCCATAATCTCTTTTGTATGAATACCTTTTCTAAAGTATATATGTCTGACAATTCCTGTATGGGTTTCTTCGTTATATGCAGGAATGTTATATTCCATCATCCATTCATAAACTTTTTTAGCCACCAAAAATGCATCTTTGTCCTGAATTAAGCAGTCGCTCATATTTATAACATCATGAGTTCTTGAACGGAAAAACCCGCAAACTAAATTGCCCTCTTTATCATAAGAAACAGGGATAAGTGCCTTGTTTCTGTAATTATAAATTTCAGGAGAGGGAATAATCTTTGTAACATTATAATCAATCTTGCCGATTCTTTTAATCGCATCGTTTACCTTTAAAAGTTTCATTTCAAGTTGCAATTTATAATCTGCATTATCAAGAGTACAACTTCCGCATTTTGTAAAATGAGGGCAATCTGATTTTTTTCTAAAAGGGGATGGGTCTAATACTTCAATAAGTTTACAGTAAACAATATTTTTTTTAACTTTTAAAACTTTGCATTTAACCTTTTCATTAAGAAGCGCAAAAGGAACAAAGAACACAAAACCGTCAGTTTTACTGACACCGTGCCCCTCAGAAGTTATTGAAGTAATGGTTAAAGTAATTAAATCGTTTTTATTCATATTTATTCTCCGTAAGTTTATATATTTATAATAACATAGACCTTTGTTTTTTTCAATGCTCAAAAACCAATATTTGTGCTAAATATACAAAAAAATAAGTGTATGATTGTTACAAATAACAATAAAAAAATAAAAGTTCTTATTTTATAGTCAAAATATATAATTTATCTGAAAAATCTTTGTAGAATAATTCAATAGAAATCGGATGGTTGATATGGTAATATAATATTGAAAATATATTTAATTGGAGGAATTTAAAATGGCAAGTTTATCATTAAGAGACGTTACTAAAAAGTATACAGACGGTGTTACAGCCGTTTCAAAATTTAATCTTGAAATTGAAGATAAAGAATTTATAATTCTTGTTGGTCCTTCAGGTTGTGGTAAATCTACTACTTTAAGAATGATTGCAGGTCTTGAAGAAATTTCTGACGGGGAAGTTTATATCGGCGACAGATTAGTTAACACAGTTGCTCCTAAAGACAGAGATATAGCAATGGTTTTCCAGAGTTATGCTCTTTATCCTCATATGTCAGTATTTGATAATATGGCATTCAGCTTAAAATTAAAGAAAATGCCTAAAGCTGAGATTAAAGCAAGAGTTGATGAAGCTGCTAAAATTCTTGATATAGAACATTTATTACAGAGAAAACCAAAGGCTTTATCAGGCGGTCAGAGACAGAGAGTTGCGTTAGGTCGTGCTATCGTTCGTGAACCTCAGGTATTCCTTATGGACGAACCTCTATCAAACCTTGACGCTAAACTTAGAGTTCAGATGAGAACTGAAATCTCTAAACTTCACCAGAAACTTAATACAACATTTATCTACGTTACTCATGACCAGACAGAAGCGATGACAATGGGTACAAGAATCGTTGTTATGAAAGACGGTATTGTTCAGCAGGTTGACACACCTCAGAACCTATATGATACACCTTGCAATCTATTCGTTGCAGGATTTATAGGAAGCCCTCAGATGAACTTCATCGATTCTATACTTGAAAAGAAAGCAGACGGTTACTATGTAACATTCGGTACATATTCAATTAAAATTCCTGAAGGTAAAATCCCTCAGAATATTGACGAATATGTTAATAAAGAAGTTGTATTAGGTATCAGACCTGAAAATCTTCACGACGAAGATGCTTTCATCAATGCATCTCCTGAAAGTTGTATTGATATGTTAGTTGAAGTTGCTGAATTTATGGGTTCTGAAAGATACTTATATCTTGATTTTGAAGGCAAGAAATTTACAGCAAGAGTTAACCCAAGAAGTACAGCTCAACCTACTCAGGTTATCAAAGTTGCTCTTGACCTTAACAAAATTCACCTATTCGACAAAGAAACTGAAAAAGTTATAATTAACTAATATTTATAATATTAAATTACAAAAAGCCCGGATAATTTTATCCGGGCATTTTCTTTAAATCAATTTTAGTTTAGTATATAAAAATTCTCTTCTGGTAATAATTAAATTATCAATAACCCAGGGAGGATATATATGCTTCATAAGGTTGAAATTTGCGGAGTAAACACTTCGCAGCTGCCCGTTTTAAAAAGAGACGAAAAGCAGAAGTTAATGTTAAGAATCAAAGAAGGAGATGAAGTAGCAAGAGAAGAGTTTGTAAATGGTAATTTAAGACTTGTTTTAAGCGTTATCCAAAGGTTTTCTCAACGAGGGGAGTATATGGATGATTTGTTTCAGGTAGGTTGTATAGGTCTTATAAAAGCCATAGATAATTTTGATTTGAGCCAGAATGTTCAGTTTTCTACCTATGCAGTTCCAATGATAATAGGAGAGGTAAGAAGATATTTAAGAGATAATAATGCAGTAAGAGTAAGCAGAAGTCTTAAAGATACTGCATACAGAGCCTTAAGCATTAAAGAAATGCTTACTAATAAAAATCAAAAAGAGCCAACCGTTGATGAAATAGCAAAGGAAATGGAAATGAAAAAAGAAGAAATTGTTTTCGCCTTGGAATCAATAGTTGAGCCAATAAGTCTTTTTGAACCGATATATAATGACAGTGGCGATGCTGTATTTGTTATGGACCAGATTAAAGATGTTAAAAATTCAGATAAAAACTGGATAGAAGAAATTGCACTCAATGAAGCACTTACAAAACTTTCAGAAAGAGAAAAAAAGGTGCTTGATTTAAGATTTTTTCAGGGCAAAACTCAAATGGAGGTTGCAGAAGAAATTGACATTTCTCAGGCACAGGTGTCAAGAATAGAAAAGAGTGCAATAGACCATTTAAGAAAACATATATAGCGAGGAAATGATAAAAATGCCTGGAAGGAAAAAAGTTGATAATTCCAGACATTTTTATCTATTTCCTTAAAAAAGACGGTGTTTAATTTTAAACACCGTCTTTTTAATAATATTTTCTTTTAAATTATGCTTTGTTGATTGAACCAAAAAGTTCCATTTTTTCTTTAACCGTAACTTTAATTGCTTCAAAACCAGGTGCTAATAATTTTCTTGGGTCAAAGCCTTTTCCTGCTAAATCTTTGCCTTCTTCAATGTATTTTCTTGTAGCAGCAGCGAAAGAAAGCTGACATTCTGTGTTAACATTGATTTTTGAAACGCCAAGAGATATTGCTTTTTTAATCATATCTTCAGGAATACCTGTACCACCGTGTAATACTAATGGCATTGGGTTAGTTTTTTCTTCGATTTCTGCAAGAACATCAAAGTTTAAGCCCTGCCAGTTTTCAGGGTATTTACCGTGAATATTACCGATACCTGCAGCTAAAATATCTACGCCTAAATCAGCGATTAATTTACATTCGTTAGGGTCTGCAACTTCACCTGCACCAACAACTCCGTCTTCTTCTCCGCCGATAGAACCAACTTCAGCTTCAACAGAAATACCTTTTGAATTTGCAATGCTTATTATTTCTTTTGTTTTTTCAATGTTTTCATCTATTTCATAGTGAGAACCGTCAAACATAACAGAAGTAAACCCTGCATCTATTGCTTTAAGAGCGCCTTCATATGATCCGTGGTCAAGGTGGATAGCAACAGGAACATCGATATCAAGTTCTTCCATCATACCTTTTACCATACCGACAACAGTTTTATAACCGCCCATATATTTACCTGCACCTTCAGAAACGCCAAGGATAACAGGAGATTTCTGTTCCTTTGCAGTAAGAAGAATAGCTTTTGTCCATTCAAGGTTATTGATATTGAACTGGCCAACTGCATAATGTCCTTCTTTGGCTTTTTTCATCATTTCTTTTGCTGAGACTAACATAAATTAAATCCTCCTAAATAAATTACTACTATAAGTATACCTTTTTTTCCCTGAAAAATCAATCTTTTTTAGAAAATTTAAACATTTTTTAAAATAAAAAAAGGATTTTTTAAAAAAATGTAGAAATGTATAAGTGAAAGGGGATACCCCCCTATTAAATAAATTTACAAGATTTTAATTTTTAAATGAGGTGATACCAATGTACCCTGAAGAAAAAGAGCCATTTTTAAAAGGGGATATGTATGTATCTTTAGAAAGGAAAATTAAAATTTAATAGTTGGTTTTAATATCTTAATGATGAAGATTAAGATATAAAAGTCTCAATGAAGTAGATTGAGTTATTGCTCTTTATTTAAAGAGTAGTGTAAGTTATAAATTTGAGTTTTAAAAATAAATATAACTTTTAAGTTTAAGATATATATAATCCCAAAAATTAAATTAATAATAGAAAAAACACTTGCAAGATGCAGGTGTTTTTTTGTTGCTTTCACATACATAATAGATGCAGATGTTTTTAATGAAATATCAACTTCGTTGATGTGAAATAATCCTAGCGGATTATGAAATATTTTTCTTACAGAAAAATGTGAAATAAAATTTGCCCTTTTCATATGCCGTAAGGCATATTTCATACACGGAGTGTATTTCATTGCGAAGTTATTTCACTTGCCGCAGGCAAATTTCATTGAAAAAGCGACTTGTCGAAACAAGCCGCTTTTTCTGGCTGCGGGAGAAGGATTCCTCTTCGAGCCGTTCGTAACATCAGTTCAAACTTCGCACACATAAAGTGAGCTTGTTTTCACTGTGTTACAGCACAACCCTTGCGTGCTCCCTGCATCTGCCATTAAGGCAGCGGTCGCACTCGGTTCCCTCAGTTCGGGTTCGAATCCTCACATAACAATAAAAAAAACACCGACAAAAGTCGGTGCTTTTTTTATGGCTGCGGGAGAAGGATTCGAACCCTCACAAGATGAGTCAGAGTCATCGGTGCTACCTTTACACCATCCCGCAACATTTCTCTGACCTTATGTATTATATTACTTAAATTATAAATTGTCAATACTTTTTTAAAAGAAATTATCTCATAATTTATATTAAAAAACTGATTTCTTGACTAAAGTAAGAAAATAATATATAATTTTATAAGTTTTAAATTAAGGAGAATCCTGATGAAAAAACAGTCGTTTATTTATATAATATTAGCATGTATATTCTGGGGAACATCTGGCGTATTTGTTCATTACATATCCCCCTTTGGCATTTCATCTTTTCAGATGACTTTTATAAGAAGTTTTGTGTTTTTTCTTTGTATGGGAATTTACATTTTTATAAAAGAAAAAGAATTATTTAAAATTGATTTTAAACAAGCCTTTTTATATTTTTTAAGTGGTGTCTCTTTTTATCTTACCGCAGGTTGCTATTTTTTATCCATGCAACTTACATCAGTTTCCACAGCAGTTGTTCTAATGTATACTGCACCGATATTTGTAATGATTTATTCGGTAACTTTTCTTTCAGAAAAGTTTACAAAAATAAAAGGCATCTCTCTTTTTTTAATGATAACAGGTTGCGTATTGGTGTCAGGGATAATAGGGAATCTTAAGTTTAACCTTTCAGGTATTTTAATCGGTTTATCTTCTGGAATTGCTTTTAGTGCTTATAATATTACAACTAAAATTCAGATGAAGAATAAATTTCATCCTTTAACTGCAACTTTTTATTGCTTTCTTTTTGCAACCTTAATCGGCCTTTTTAGTTCAAACCCCTTAGGCGTTATTCCCATAATAAATAAATCGCCTTATTCGTTAAGTTTATTATGTATAGGAATGGGGATTGTAACCTGTGTCTTCCCATACATATTATATACATTAGGTTTAAAAGAAACAGATGCAGGGTTAGTTTCTTCTCTTGGAGTTATAGAGCCAATGGCTGCAACGCTAATGAGCATTATCTTTCTTAAAGAATCGCTTAACGGTTATTCTTTTTTGGGTATTATCCTTATTCTTTTAGCAGCATTTTTACTTAGCAGACATAAATAAAATATTTTAGGAGTTTTATTATGAAATGTTATTATGGACAGATACAAGATGAAAAAATGTTAAAAAAAACAGCATCGGGAGGCTTTGCCTATGCTATGTATACTAAGGTTTTAGATAAAGGTGGGGTGTGTTACGGTGCGTCTTATACTGATGATTTTAAAGGCGCGAGTTATATAAGGGTTACTGACAGAGATAAGTTAAATAAACTTATAACTTCAAAATATGTAAAAGCAGCATTGGATGAGAGTATAGTATCATCTTTAACAGAGGATATTAAGTGTGGGAAAAAAGTTATTTTTATCGGTCTTCCTTGTGATGTATATTATATTATAAAAAAGATAAATAATTTAAAACTTCCAACCGATAATCTTATAACTTGTGATTTAAAATGCAATGGCCCGACGTTGCCTTGCGGGTTTAAAAGTTATGTAGAACATCTGGAAGAAAAATACAACCAAAAAGTTAAAAATATTATAACACCGTATAAAAACCCAAGTTGGTATCCTGTGTGTATAAAGGTAGTTTTTGAGGATAACAGTGAATACATAGAAGAACTTGCAAAAACAGATTTAGGAGTAGCGTTTGACTTTTTAAAGGATGAAAAATGCTACTATTGTAAATATAAAGGGGATAATCATAAATCGGATATGACCATAAGTAACTATTGGGGAATAAAAATTACAGACCCCGGTTTTAATTATTATGGCACATCCTATGCGTATGTTTATACAAAAAAAGGAGAAGACTTTTTAAAGAGTATCCCTTATCTTAACCTTTTTGATGATGTAAGCGAAGAAACAAATCTTCCGCTATACTCTACTGATTCTTACAGGGTTAAACAAATGAATAAGTTTAAAAAAGACTTTGAAAAACACGGTCTTTTAAAAGCAGTAAAGAGACGGAATAGTTTTTTATTAAGGTTAGCAAGAATACTTAAAATATAAAAAGGAGGGAAAGAATGAAGAGAATAACTGCGGGAATATTAGCCCATGTTGATGCAGGAAAAACCACTCTGTCCGAGGGGCTTTTATACGCATCAGGTAAAATAAGAAAAATGGGCAGAGTTGATAATGGCGACAGTTTTCTTGACACTGATGAGCAGGAAAGAAAAAGAGGCATCACCATATTTTCAAAACACGCAGTATTAAAGATAGACGAAACTGAAATAACCCTTCTTGACACTCCTGGGCATATGGACTTTTTCGCAGAAACTGAAAGAACGGTAAGCGTATTTGATTATGCAGTTTTGGTGGTAAGCGGAACTGACTCGGTTCAAAGCCATACTATAACGCTCTGGAACTTACTTTGTGAAAAAAACATCCCTGTTTTTATATTTGTAAATAAGTCTGACCTTAATGGCTTTTCTTATGAGAATACATTAAACGACTTAAAAGATGAATTTAAAGGTAATTTTGTTGACTTTTCATTATATGGTACAGACGAATTTTACGAAAATATAGCCTTATGTGATGAAAAGGCGATGAGCGAATATTTTAAAACAGGAAAAATTTTAAAAGATAATATAAAAGAACTTATAAAAAGAAGAAAAATATTTCCCTGCTATATGGGAGCAGCACTTAAACATATCGGAGTGGAAGAATTTTTACATTCATTCTGTGATTTAACCTGTGAGCCTTTTTTATATAAAGAATTTGGGGCAAGGGTGTTTAAAATATCCGAAGATGAAAAGGGAAACCGTCTTACATTTATAAAGGTAACAGGCGGGAGTTTGGGCGTAAAATCTATAATAAACAAAGAAAAAATAAACGAAATAAGGATATATTCAGGGGATAAGTATGAAACATGCGATACTTTGTCCAAAGGAATGGTTTGCGCTTTAGTCGGCCCAAAAACAACATATGCAGGGCAGGGTCTTGGTTTTTTGGAAAATGCAGAAACTCTTACTGCCGAGCCGATATTCAGTTATAAGGTTAACTATCCTAAAGAAACTGAAGTTACATCATTTTTAAGAGATTTAAAAAAATTAGAGGAAGAAGAAACAAAACTTAATATTTCATGGAACGAAAGGCTTAAAGAAATTCGCTTAAGCGTTATGGGAGAAGTTCAGCTTGAAGTGTTAAAGGAACTGATATTTAAAAGATATGGTGTTGATGTAACTTTTTCGCAGGGTGGCATTATATATAAAGAAACTATTTTAAATACGGTTGAGGGAGTAGGGCATTATGAGCCGCTTCGCCATTATGCAGAAGTTCATCTTCTTTTAGAGCCATTGCCTGTAGGAAGTGGAATGCAGTTTGAAACGGATGCTGATGAAGACAGCCTCAATAAAAACTGGCAACGCCTTATTCTTAATCACCTAATGGAAAAAACACATTTAGGAGTTTTAACAGGCTCTCCTGTTACAGATATAAAAATAACATTAAAATCAGGAAAAGCCCATCTAAAACATACCGAGGGCGGAGATTTTCGTCAGGCAACATACAGGGCAGTCCGTCATGGGTTAAGAAGTGCAAAGAGTGTGGTGCTTGAGCCATATTGCACTTTTACTATCGAAGTGCCTTCGGAAAATATCGGCAAAGTTATGACCGACTTAAATTATATGGGCGCAGAATTTGACGCTCCTTATTCAAAGGGGAATATAACTAAAATATCAGGGGAATGCCCTGCTAAGAAAATAAGTGATTATAAATATGAACTTATTTCCTTTACCCGCGGAATGGGAAAACTTAACACTAAATTTTCAAACTATAAACCGTGTAAAGACCAGGAAAAAGTTATAGAAGATATAGCGTATGATGCTGATTCGGATATAGAAAATACTGCCGATTCTATTTTTTGTTCTCACGGAGCAGGTTTTAATGTTAAATGGACGGATGTTACAAATTATATGCATCTTGAAAGTATCTTAAAACCTGAGATAAAAGAAGAGAAAAAGGAAAAAAGAGAAAAGTTTTTTTCAACCGATGAGGAACTTTTAAAAATATTTGAAAACACATACGGAAAAGTTAAAGTAAAGTTACCTCATGACGCTATGTATACAAAAAAAGATGCTGTAACAGTAAAAGATGTTAAACTTAAAGAGAAAAAATATGAAAAAGAATATCTTTTAATTGACGGATATAATATTATATTTGCATGGGATGATTTAAAAAAAGTTGCAAAAGACAGTTTAGAGAGTGCAAGAACTCTTCTTACAGACAGACTGGTAACTTATAAAACATTTAAAAATATTGAAATAATAGTTGTTTTTGATGCGTATAAGGTTAAGGGTAACCCCGGAGAAAAAGAAAAAATAAACGGTATAAATATTGTATATACAAAAGAGGCTCAGACTGCCGACTCATATATTGAAAAAACTGCCCACGAACTTTCAAAAAACTATAAAGTGAGCGTTGCCACATCAGATGCCTTGGAGCAGATGATAATTTTCGGAAGCGGTGCACTTCGTATGAGTGCAAGAACTCTAAGGGAAGATATTGAAATAGTAGAAGAAAGGGTAAGAAAATTAATAGACGATTATAACCTTGATGTAAAGAAAAGCGACTTTTTCAAAATAAATTTATTTAACGAAAAACTTACAGAATAATAACTGTAAGTTTTTTTGTTAAAAAAAGGAATAAATCTATTGACAAACGAATAAAATAATGGTAGATTATTATTTGTTAGCACTCACTAAAGAGGAGTGCTAACAATGGAAAAGTAAGAAAGGGGGAGGCAAGTGAGTTTAACAGACAGAAAGAAAAAGATTTTAAAAGCAGTAATAGAAGATTATATCAATTCTGCCGAGCCTATCGGTTCAAGGCATATTGCAAAAAATCACGATATATCTTTATCATCTGCAACAATAAGGAATGAACTTGCTGACCTTGAAGATTTAGGCTATCTTGTTAAAACTCATACATCTTCAGGAAGAGTTCCGTCTGATTTAGGGTACAGAACATATGTTGATAACCTTATCCAGACTTACCTTGTGCAAATGCAGGAAATAGGTAATTTAAAACTTCAGATGCAACAGAAGATGAGAGACCTTGATTTTTACATAAAAAAGGTTCTTGATATAGCATCAAGCCACACTAATTTAACAGCAGTAGCCCTTACTCCTGACTACACTAAAGGTTATATCAAAAATATTGAGTTTATAATGCTTGATAAGTCAAATATAATGCTTATTCTTGTTACAGATACAAATGTGGTAAAAAGTAAGCATATTCATCTTAAGATGGAAGTAGACCTTGATTTTATAAGCGGACTTAAAGAGCAACTCAATGAGTATATAGCAGGGCATACTATTGAAGAAATCAGCCAGACAAGTTTTGAAGAACTTACTTTAAAATTAAGGGGCGACCACAGAGCAGTTGTAGAAATACTTGAATTTGTATATTCAACTATCAGCGAAATAAATGAAAATGACATTTATTTAAGCGGAGAAACAAATATGCTTGCCCTTCCTGAATTTAAGGATATTAAAAAGGCAAAAGATTTTCTTGAACTTGTACATGACAAATCAAAAATGAAAAATATTCTTGTATCAAATATTAAAGACGATATTTTAAATGTTGTTATCGGTGATGAAAGTAATATCGATGAAACCAAAGGTCTTAGTATGGTGCTTTCGACATATAAGATTACCGACTCTGTGTACGGGGCAATAGGAATTATCGGTCCGACAAGAATGGACTATGGAAAAGCAATTTCGTCTTTAGAATATATAAGAAATTCTCTTAACGAGGGGTTTAATCCTGATAAAGAGGAAGGAGATGAATAGATTGGAACAAAAGGAAAAAATTAAAAACGAAGAAGAAGTAAAAGAAGAAGTAGAAACTACGGTTGAAAATGAAGAATCAAAAGAGGAAGAAGATTTTAAGGATAAATATATAAGAATTCTTGCAGAGTTTGATAATTACAAAAAAAGAACTCAGAAGGAAAAAGGGGAATTATATGAATATACCCTTTGCGAACTTATATCTAAAATGCTTCCCGTGTTTGATACACTTAAATTAGCGTTAACTCACGAAACGAAAGACGAAGCGTTAAAAACAGGAGTAGAACTTACTATAAAGCAGTTTGAAAAGGTTCTTAATGATTTAAATGTTGTTGAGATTGAGGCGCTGGGGCAGACATTTGACCCTAACTGTCATAATGCAGTAATGCATATTGATGATGAAAATTATAAAGAAAAAGAAATTGTAGAAGTATTCCAGACAGGATACAGATTAAATGACAAAATAATACGTTACAGTATGGTAAAAGTTGCTAATTAGGAGGAAATTAAAATGGCAAAAGTTATAGGTATTGATTTAGGTACAACAAATTCATGTGTAGCAGTTATGGAAGGCGGAGAAGCAACCGTTATTCCTAACGCTGAAGGCGCAAGAACAACAGCATCAGTTGTTGCTTTCGCAAAAGAAAACGAAAGATTGGTAGGCCCTGTTGCTAAAAGACAGGCAATTACAAACCCTGATAAAACAATTATCTCAATTAAAAGAGATATGGGGTCTGATAAAAAGGTTAAAATAGACGATAAAGAATATTCTCCACAGGAAATTTCTGCTATGATTTTACAGAAATTAAAAGCGGATGCAGAAAGTTATCTTGGAGAAAAAGTTTCTCAGGCAGTTATAACTGTTCCTGCATATTTTAGTGATTCTCAAAGACAGGCTACAAAAGACGCAGGTAAAATAGCAGGGCTTGAAGTATTAAGAATTATTAACGAACCTACTGCTGCTGCTCTTGCTTACGGGCTTGACAAAGATAACGAGCAGAAAATTATGGTTTATGACTTGGGTGGAGGTACATTCGACGTATCTATCTTAGAAATCGGAGACGGAGTATTTAAAGTACTTGCAACAAGTGGTAACAACCGTCTTGGAGGAGACGATTTTGACCAGAAAATAATCGACTTCCTTGCAGAAGAATTCAAAAAGGAAAACGGAATAGATTTAAGACAGGATAAAATGGCTCTTCAAAGACTTAAAGAAGCAGCAGAAAAAGCGAAAATTGACTTATCGGGGGTTACAACTGCAAACATAAACTTACCGTTTATTACAGCAGATGCTACCGGCCCTAAACATATGGACATCACTTTAACAAGAGCAAAATTTGATGAATTAACATCAGACCTTGTTGAAAAAACTATGATTCCTACCCGTCAGGCATTACAGGATGCAGGTCTTAGCGCATCAGAAATTGATAAAGTGCTTTTAGTTGGTGGTTCAACAAGAATTCCTGCAGTTCAGGAAGCAGTTAAAAAATTCACAGGTAAAGAGCCATTTAAAGGCATAAACCCTGACGAATGTGTTGCTATCGGTGCAGCAATTCAGGGTGGAGTTTTAGCAGGTGATGTAAAAGATTTACTTTTACTTGATGTTACACCACTTTCACTTGGTATTGAAACATTAGGCGGAGTTTGCACAAAACTTATTGAAAGAAACTCTACTATTCCTACAAAGAAAAGTCAGGTGTTCTCAACTGCTGCAGATTCCCAGACAAGTGTTGATATTCATATTCTTCAAGGGGAAAGAGAAATGGCTGCAGGTAACAAAACATTAGGAAGATTCCAGTTAACAGATATTCCTCCTGCACCAAGAGGAGTTCCTCAGATAGAAGTAACATTTGATATTGATGCCAATGGTATTGTTAATGTTTCCGCAAAAGACTTAGGCACAGGTAATGAACAGAAAATTACAATTACTTCAAGCACAAACTTAAGCGATGAAGAAATTGACAAGGCAGTTAAGGAAGCAGAAGCATTCGCAAATGAAGATAAACAGAAAAAAGAAGAAATCGAAGCAAGAAACAATGCTGACTCTTTAATTTATCAGACAGAAAAAACAATAAACGAAGCAGGAGATAAATTAACAGAAGACGACAAAAAAGCAATCACTGAAAAAATTGATGCTCTAAAAGAAGCATTAAAAGGCACAGATACAGAACTTATTAAAAAAGGCACAGAAGAACTTAACCAGAAAATCTACGAGTTTGCTCAGAAACTTTATCAGCAGGCTGCACCTAATCAGGATATGGGCGCACAGGAAGGAAATACAGCAGATAACGGTGCATATGAAGCAGACTATAAAGTGGTAGACGAAGACGAAAATAAATAATTTAAGTTGCAGGCTCAAATTAAGAGCCTGCAATTTGTGGTGGTGTATATATGGCAGAAAAAAGAGATTACTATGAGGTGCTTGGCATTTCAAAAGGGGCAACACCTGAAGAAATAAAAAAAGCATATCGTCAGATGGCAAAAAAATATCATCCTGATGTTAACCCTGATAATAAAGAGGCTCAGGATAAGTTTGTTGAAGTTAACGAAGCATACGAAGTGTTATCCGACCCTGATAAAAGAAGCAAGTATGATACATACGGTCATAGTGCTTTTGACCCTAACGGAGGGTTCGGGGGATTTGATGGTGGTTTTTCAGGCTTCGGAGGCTTTTCGGATATATTTGAAAATATGTTCTCAGGCTTTGGTGGTTTCGGTGGTGGAACTACTCAGAGAACTGGCCCTCAAAGAGGAAGACATGTGGAAAAAGTTATTGAAATTGATTTTCTTGAAGCAGCATTCGGCGTAGAAAAAGAAGTAACAATTTCAAGAAACGAAAAATGTGAAAAATGCGATGGCACAGGCGGTAAAACAAAAGATGATGTTAAAACCTGCCCTGTATGTAACGGTTCTGGTCAGGAAAGAGTTGTCCAAAGAACTGTGCTGGGTCAGTTTGTAAATATGCGTACATGTTCGCGTTGCAATGGAAGAGGTAAAATAGTAGAAAACCCTTGTTCCGAGTGCAGAGGCTCAGGCAATGTAAGAAAATCAAGAACTATTAAAGTTAATATTCCTGCTGGTATTGACCACGGTCAGAGAATATCTTTAAGAGGCGAAGGGGAAGCAGGAAAATTTGGTGGTCCGTCAGGAGATTTATATATAACAGTTGCTATAAAGAAACATCCTGTTTTTGTAAGGGAAGACTATGATGTTTTTGTTGAGATTCCTATAACATTTTCCGAAGCAGCGTTAGGTGGTAAAATAATCGTTCCTACTATTCACGGAAAAGTAGAAATGACTATTCCTGAAGGAACTCAGAATGATGACCGTTTTATTTTAAAAGGCAAAGGTATTCCTAACTTAAGAGGAAACGGTAAAGGTAACCAGTATGTTACTGTAAGCGTGGAAGTTCCAAAAAAATTAAGCCAAAAGCAAAAGGAAATATTAAAAGACTTTCAGGAAACTTTTGAGCCTCAGAATCATTCAAAAAGAAAAAAATTCTTTGACAGCATAAAGGAGTTGTTTAACTGATGTACTGGAACGAAATATGCATAACAACAGAGCCTGAAAAAATAGAAGAAGCAAATATCTTCTTCTGTAACCTTGGTATTTTATCTCAAAGTATTGAAGACCCTAATGATATAATAGAACATCAGAGCGAAGTAAGATGGGACTATATCGACGAAGAAATTTTAAATAAGGATATGAAAAAAGCCTTTGTTAAAGTTTATGTAGAAGATGATTTGGAAGCAGAAGAAATTTTAATTAAGGGGAAAGAACAGGGCTTTGATATAACAAGTAAGAAGTTAAAAGCAGAAGACTGGGAAAATGGCTGGAAAAAATATTATCAGACATTTAATATAACAGATGACCTTGTAATTGTTCCCGCATGGGAAGATTATGAGAAAAAAGAAGATGAAAAGGTAATAATTTTAGACAGTGGTATGGCATTTGGCACTGGCACTCATGAAACAACAAAGATGTGTGTAACCTTTATTAAAGATATAGTTTCAAAAGACACAAAAAAAGTTCTTGATATTGGAACAGGGTCAGGCATCCTTTCTATTGCAGCCTCTCTTTACGGTGCAGATGATATAACAGCCATAGACATTGACCCTCTTGCAGTTAAAATCGCTAAAGAAAATGTTATGATTAATGATAAAAGTGATGTTATTAATGTTTTTGAGGGTGATTTGCTTAAAAATATATCAGGTAAATACGACCTTATTATTGCAAATATCGTTGCAGATATAATAAAAGAACTTATCCCTCATATAAAAGAATATTTAAACGAAAAGGGTAAGTTTATAATATCTGGAATAATAAAAGAAAGAGAAGAAGAAGTTTTAAATTTTGCTAAAGAAAACGGTTTTAATATTGACCTTATAAATTCCCAGGGCGGATGGAGCGCAATGGTTTTATCTTAAAAAAGTAAATTTAAATCAGGCATACTGTAAAAAACAGTATGCCTGATTTAGTGTAGTACTACTACTCTGTACTAAGCCTGTTTATACTTTAAATAATCTTTAATATTTCCTGTTTTTTCAAATTCTTTCCACAATTTGTTTTTTTCCATAAAATCACCCTCGTTAGCATATGTAAAAAGATAGTCTATATGCGTAAATTTAGTTGACAATATTTGTGATATGTTATAAAATAAAATTGATAAAATGTGATTATATGTTTTATAAAAAAGGTGATTATATGAATAAAAAAGTCATAGCATTAGTCTTAGCAGTTATTATAATTTTAATTGCAGGAATATTTATTATATCAGAAATTACAAATAAACCGTATGAAAAGCCATATGAAAATACAACTAAGATAACTGCTTTAGTTTATTATCTTGACTCTTCAGGGATAAAACTTCAAAAAACAGATACCGAAATTATATTAAAAGAATCTGAAAATAAATACAAAAAGGTTTTAGAAAAACTTATCGAAGGACCGTCTTATACAAATCTTCATTCGACAATTGATAAAAGAACGGTTATTAACAGTGTTACACTTAATAACGATATATGCACAGTTGATTTTTCTGAGTCTTTTACAGAATATAACACAGGTGGTTCGTTAAGAGAACTTTTATGTGTATATTCGGTTGTAAATACGCTTTGTCAGTTTGAAGAGATAAATAAAGTTTCTTTTATGGTAAACGGCAGTAAGATAGAAAGTTTCGGAGAACTTGATATGTCAGGCCTTTACGAAGAAGATTTATCCTATACTAAATAAAACAAGAAAGATATAAATATTTAAAAATCGTGTTACATAGATTATTAAATATTATTTGAGGAATAAAAATGAAAAAAAATATATTTTTAATAGATCTTTCCATTTTGCTTTTTGCAATAACAGGCTTTTTCTATTTTTTAATAGGTAATGGTTATGTTTTACTTGGTGTATCCATAGTTCCTATAAGTTTATATATTTTCAGTTCGGTTATGACTATGGATAAGGATAACAGAGCATGGCTTGTTTTCGTTATATTTATGTGGATATCAGCATTGGTTTCGGTATATCAGACTGAAAGTTATAAATTTATGCTGGTTGTACTTGTTACATTTGCGGCAAAACTTGTTTTTGAAAGTGTATACGGTTGGCATATGAAGATGTCAAAGATTTTTTATTTCTTTGCTTTTATTCATACTATGGCTGTTATTCTTTCTTTGTTTATTCCTGACCAGATAAAAGCGATTGTAAATACCTTGTATACAGGGGATGCAGTTGATAAATATATGGGCCTTTTCGAGGCTGGTGCATATTCGGGCATTGCAGGGCAGACAGGGTTTGCGGCATATTTTATATCCATTTTCTTAGGGTACTCGATTTGCGGTCTTATGACGGGAGAGAAGAAAGGAAGAAATTTATTTTTTGTTATGTTGGGCATATTTGCCATACTTCTTACTGTTAAAAGAAGTTATATTCTTTCCAATCTGATTGCCACAATATTTGTATTTTTTGTTTATAATAAAGGAACTAAAAAAACAACTAAGAATATTATTTTGTCAATTATAGTGGTTACGGTAGCCTATTATATCTTCAGGTCAAATTCTGCGATGCTTAATGTTATAGAAAAGATGAATGAGCTTTTAGAATCAGGGGATATTACCAACGGACGAATGGAATTATGGAGAGAAACTTTATTATTATGGAAAGAAAATCCGATTTTTGGCTGTGGCTTAGCAGTTCTTCCTGTATATTATGGAATATCAACTCATAATTCATATCTTCAGATTCTTGCAGAAGCAGGAATATTTGGTTTAATAACTTATGTTGTTATTCTTATTTCATCACTTGTAAAGAGTTGTAAAGTTTTCAAACAAATACAAGATGCTGAGAAAAATGAAAAAGCTGTTACAATAAAGGAAAAAACAACATTCTTAACATGTATATATATGCAGGTTGTATTTTTAACATATAATTTTGCCGGTAATCCACTATATGGTATATCTTTTATGCTTTTAAATGCATTCTTTATTGCCTGTATTAAATCATATATGCAAAATAAAAATGGCTAAGGAGTCTTTTTATGAGAGTTGGTATTATAACTTATCACAGTACAAGAAATTGCGGGGCAGTGCTTCAGTCATATGCCTTAAATAAAGTTGTTTCTGACTTAGGCTATAAATGCGAAATAATAGACTATAAATGCGAGAATATAGAAAAAGCATACAAAATTAAAAAAATATATGAGTTAAGAAGTATAAAAGAATTTATAAAATGGGGTCTCTTGGTACATACTCAAAAAAAATCTCAGAAAGAATTTGATAAATTTACAAAAGAGAATCTTAAAATTAGTAGAGTTTATAATAAAGATAATATTACTGATGCAAATAAAGAATTTGATGCATTTATAACGGGCAGTGATCAGGTCTGGAACTTTAATTTAAACGGTGCCGACGAAAATTACATATTAAATTTTGCAAAAGAAGATAAGATAAAATTATCATATGCAGCAAGTTTAGGTTATAAAACTATTCCTAAAAATTATACTCACATATTTAAAGAAAATTTAACAACATTTAATGCTATATCCGTGCGTGAAGAAGAGGGCTTGGAATCTCTTAAGGAATTAGGGCATAACTCAGAATTAGTGCTTGACCCGACTCTTCTTCTTAAAAAAGAAGATTATTATAAATTTGTTAATCATAATAAAAACGGTGATTACATATTTGTATATACAGTTGCAAATACTCCTAATATTTATAAAAAAGCATTGGAACTGTCTGAAAAAACAGGGTATCCTGTGATATGGGCTCATATGAATTTTATGAATAAAAAGGGAGTTTTGAATTTAAAGAATCCATCCTGTATAGAATTTCTTACACTTTTAAATAACGCTAAATATGTATTAACATCATCATTCCACGGAATGGCGCTATCTATTGTTTTAAACAAAGAGTTCTTTTATGATTTGTCGGTAAGTCCGAATAATCATAATTCAAGGCTTACAACTTTAGCATCTTCTCTATCTCTTACAGAAAGAGAAATGAAAGAAAATAAAGAACTTAGTATAAATGAAAAAATAGACTATGAAAAGATAGAACAATTACTTAACGAAAAGAGAAGAGAATCAATAGATTTTCTTATAAAGGGTTTAGGAAAGTAAAATGACTAAAAATTTTCTTGATACAATTTATCTTTATAATTGTGCAATAAGAGGCAAAGAACCTGAAATTAAATCTGATATAAATATTAAAGACGTGTATATCATATCCAAAAAACAAGGGATATGGGATACAGTCTTTTTGTCTTTAAAAAAATTATATGATAAAGATAAAACTATTATAGAGGCTGATATCTTTAATAAACTTAATAATGAGTTTTTAATAAAATGCACACTTAATTCCAAAAGACTTGTTTTTGTGCATAACATTATAAAAAAATTAGAGGATAACGGTATAAACTGCTGTATATTAAAAGGGGAAAGTGTTTCTTTATATTATAACACCCCTTTAGCAAGAATTTCATCTGATACCGATATTTTAATAGATAAAGAAGAAACTGACAGGTGTCTTGAAATACTAAAAGAAGAAGGATTTATTATAGAAGAACAACTGTATGAATCACACCAGATAAGATGTGAACATCCCACCTCAGGGCTTATTGAGATTCATAACAGAATGTACGGAGTAAAGACAGAAGATGTTACCTTTAATAATGAAATTAAATATGATGAAGATCATGTAACTTTTTTAGGTTTTGATAAATGTGAACTTAAAACATTAGGATATACCGATAATGCACTGTTTTTACTTATGCATTTTCTAAAACACTTTATTTCAGAAGGTGTAGGAGTAAGGCAACTTGCAGATACACTTTTATATATAGAAAATAATTTTTCAAAAATTGACTTTGACAGAGTGAACACACATCTTAAAAACCTTAAGTTTGATACTGTGTTTTCATATATAATAGAAATTGGAAAAAGATATTTTGATTTTCCGAAAGATTTAGTAGATACTTCTTTAATTGATGAAAAACTCCTTGAAAAAATTCTTTTTGATATGGAGTGCGGGGGAGTATTCGGTAAAGATTCAGACAGGAAAGGTTTTTATGATTTATATTTAGCCGAAAGATATAAAAGTATAAAGAATAAAGATATTTCTGAATACTACAATAAAAGAAAACTTGCAAGATTATTTCCAAACAGGAAGTTTATGAGTATAAACTATCCTTATGTTGAAAAAAACATTCTTCTTATGCCTATTGCATGGGTTCACAGGATGATAGATTCAATTAAGCCGAAAAAGGAAATTTTGGCAGGCGAAAATAATAATGAACGCCTTGATTTTTTCAAAGAATTAGATATGATTTAGAGGTATAATGAATAAAAAAGTATGCTCTTTTACAGGGCACAGAATAATAGAAAATACTTATGAAGTTAAAGAAAAACTAAAAAAATTAATTATAGAACTTATAGAAGATGGATATTTAGAGTTTTATAACGGTGGAGCAATAGGTTTTGATTTTTTAAGTGCAATTACAGTAATTGAACTTAAAAAAGAATATGATATAAAACTAAACCTTATCCTTCCGTGCAAAAATCAGGATTTAAAATGGAATAACTACAATAAAAAAATTTACCGTTATATTATTGATAACTGTGATAGTTTGGAGTATATATCCGAAGAGTATAATAACTTTTGTATGCATCAAAGAAACAGAGCGCTATGTGAGAGGTGCGACCTTTTGGTAGCATATTTAAAAAGGAATTACGGAGGCACATATTATACAGTAGAATATGCTAAAAAAACAGGTAAACGCCTTATCAATATTACTTGACAAAACTAATTTAAAACTGATAAAATATAACAATAAAAGGAGAAGATTATGGTAAGAAGTATGACAGGATTTGGCAGATGTAAAATGTCTGTCAATGAATATGATATAAACATTGATATTAAGTCTGTAAACCACAGATATCTTGACCTTAATATCAAACTTCCTAAATACTATGCATTTTTGGAAGAAAAAATAAGAGAAAAGGTTTCATCAGTAATCACAAGGGGTAAAATTGAAGTATCTGTATACATAAAACTTGTGGGAAGTGATGAAAAAGAGATAGTACTAAATGAGCCTTTGTGCGAAAATTACATATCAGTACTAACTGCTTTAAAGAACAAACTTGGGACAGATGATAAAATTGACATAAGGCTTATGTCAAGATTTAATGACATCTTTGAACTCGAATATAAGGAAGCGGACGAATTAAAGGTTGCAAACAGCGTAATGGAAGTCTTAGGAGCATGTCTTGATGATTTTATTTTAATGAGAGAAAGAGAAGGTCAGAGAATAAGAGATGACCTTCAGATAAGACTTACAAAAGTAGAAAAATTAGGCAAAATAGTTGAAGAAAGAGCACCGCAGATAGTTAGTGAATACAGAGAAAAACTATATGCAAAACTTAAAGAAATTTTAGGCAGTTTTGATGAGCAAAGAGTTATTCAGGAAGCAGCCATATATGCTGATAAAATAACTACTGCTGAAGAAACTGTAAGACTTTCAAGCCATATCAAAGAATTTAATTCTTTGCTTGAAAGGGGCGAAGCAGTCGGTAAAAAGTTAGACTTTATAGTTCAGGAAATGAACAGGGAAGTTAACACAATCGGCTCAAAATGTAATGACTTTGAAACTTCAAAGGTTGTTGTTGAATTAAAGAGTGAAATAGAAAATATAAGAGAACAGATTCAGAACATAGAGTAGGGGTTTTGTATGAAATTAATTAATATAGGTTATGGTAATGTTGTTCTTGCTGATAAAATTGTTGCAGTGGTAAGCCCTGATTCTGCGCCGATAAAAAGAATAATTCAGGAAGCGAGAGAAAAGGGGAATTTAGTAGACGCAAGTTATGGAAGAAGAACAAGGTCAGTTATTGTAACAGATAGCGACCATATAATTCTATCCTCAATTCAGCCTGAAACAATAGCCAACCGTCTTGACGAAAATTCCGAGGAGGTTTTTAAAAATGACAGGTAAGTTATATGTTATTTCAGGACCTTCAGGAGTCGGCAAAGGTACAGTTGTCAGTAAGATTATGAAGAACAATAATTTATTTTTATCGGTTTCCGCTACTACAAGAAGTAAAAGAGAAGGGGAAGTGGAAGGAATAAATTACTATTTTAAAACTCATAATGAATTTGAAGATATGATAAAAAATAATGAGTTTTTAGAATGGGCAAGATTTTGCGAAAACTCGTACGGAACTCCCGTAAAGCCTGTTAAAGATAAACTTAATGATGGAATAGATGTAATATTGGAGATTGAAATTCAGGGCGCTATGCAGGTTAAGAAAAATATGCCCGAGTGTGTTATGATTTTTATTGCACCACCATCCTTTGACGAACTTGAAAAAAGGCTTAAAGGAAGAGGCACAGAAACAAAAGAGGTAATAGACTTAAGAATTGCAACTGCAAAAGAAGAAGTAAAGGTTGCTAAAAATTATGACTATATAGTTGTAAATGATAATATAGAAGAAGCAGTTTCTGATGTATTATCTATAATAAAAGCAGAAAAATGCAAAAAAGAAAGAGTCATTGAACAAATGGAGGTATTAAGATGATTTTTAAAGAATTTCAGGATTTGGTTAACAAAGCAGGTTCAAGATACGGGCTTATTATTTCTGTAACCAAGAGAGCGAGAGACATTAAAGACGGAAGTGATCCGTTAACTGTGTCTGATTATGAAAAAACCGTTTCAGTGGCTACTAAAGAGTTTGCAGAAGGCAAAGTAAGTATTACTAAAGAAACAAAAGATGTATAAAAAACAGGCGAAATGATTTTAATCATTTCGCCTGTATTTTTTAACTTAATAAAAGAGAAAATCTGTAAGCCGGGTTCTGTCATTTAAGGTAGTCATCTATCTGGTACCCGAATTGCTTCGGGCATCAAGCCACAATTCGAAAAATGTCGGGCAAACTTAATTTTTCAGTTAGTGTTGCTTCGGATGGGGTTTACACAAATACACGGTCTCCCGCATATTTAGTGAGCTCTTACCTCACTTTTTCATCCTTACCTGTAAAATACAGGCGGTAATTTTCTGTTGCACTTTCCTTAGAGTCGCCTCCACCGGACGTTATCCGGCATCCTGCCCTGCGAAGCCCGGACTTTCCTCACTCAAAAAAATATGAGCGCAACTACCCAATTTTCTCTTATTTAAATTTAAATAGCAGGGGATAACATCCTCTGCTATTTTTGTATTTATTAGTCTGTTGTGAAAGGAACAAGAGCAATATGTCTTGCCTTTTTAATAGCAGTTGTCAACTGTCTTTGATGTTTAGCACAAGTACCTGTAATTCTTCTTGGAAGAATTTTAGATCTTTCAGAAAGATACTTTCTTAGTTTTGGAACATCTTTATAGTCAATTGAAGTTGCTTTTTCAACACAGAAATTACAAACTTTTCTTTTCATTCTTCTTGGTTTGAATGATTTTTCCATTTCAGCCATCTGGCGCACCTCCTATTTATTGATATTTTTTCGATTAAAACGGAAGAGAATCGTCATCATCAAGTGGCATAAATTCATTATTAGAAGGTTTTGCTTCTTCACTAAAGTCATTTACGCTTCCGCCCTGAGGATTGTCTTTCTTACTTCCTACAAAATTAACTTCTTCGGCAATAATGTCAGTAGCATAACGCTTCTGCCCATCCTGACCGTCCCATGATCTTGTTTGAATTGAGCCTGATACAAGAGCCAACTGACCTTTAACAAAATATTTTTTAACAAACTCAGCAGTTCTGTTAAAAGTAACAATGTTTAAAAAGTCTGTCTGTCTTTCTTCCCCCTGCCTTTGAAATCTTCTGTCAACAGCAAGAGTGAAACGAGTAACCACAACACCGCTTGGTGAAGTTGACTGCTCAGGATCTCTTGTTAGGCGACCCATTAAAATTACTTTGTTAAACATAATAAATACCTCGCTAATTTTTTAAAATATTAGTCTTCCTGCTTAACAACTATATCACGAATGATACCGTCTGTGATTTTGTAAATTCTTTCAAGTTCTTGTGGGAATGAAGGAACAGATGTGAATTCCATAAACACATAGTATCCTTCTGTCAAATCGTTAATTTCATACGCTAATCTTTTTTTACCCCAAATATCAACATTTGTAAGTTCACCATTAGCAGAAATTAAGTTTTTGAATTTTTCAACTAATTCATTGATTTTTTCTTCTTCAATTGTAGGGTTAACAATGAATATAGTTTCATACTTGTTTTTAATTTCAACCATTTCTTACACCTCCTTCTGGACATTTGGCCCTCTTAACTCCAAAGGGCAAGGAACCTGTATTCCATAATACAGCCATTAAATTATATATTAAGTGTAAAAAAAAGTCAAGAACTTTTTGAAATAAAAAATATTTCTTTTATGGTTGCAATATTTATTTATGTGTGATATACTGTTATATGCAGTATAATGCGTATTTTATGTTACGGAGGATTAAACATGAATGATCAGATTAATTTAATGAGCGTTGTATCAATGGTGATGAAGCGTTGGTGGATTCTCGTTGTTACTACGATTTTACTTGGCGGTATATTTTTAGCAGTTACCGAGTTTTTAATACCAGAGATGTATACATCAACAGGTAAGCTTTTAGTAAGCAGTTCAAATCCATCTGCAAATCCGGACGGAGAAAGACCGGCAGAAAGTATCAATACACTAAATGCTTCTGCAAGACTACTTAATACATACACAGAAATTTTTAAAACCAATACCTTTTTAAAACAGGTTGCCTTAGAAAGCGGAACAACATATACAGAAAGCCAGTTAAAAGGTATGGTGCAATATTCATCACTTAACGAAACTGAAGTTCTGGAAGTAGAAGTTGTGTGTACCGACAAGGCAGATGCAAGACTTATCTGTGAACTTATTTTAACAAATGCTCAAAGAGCAGTTAATGATATAGGAAGCGGAGGTTCTGTTGCAATAATTGATGAAGCATCTACTCCTGTTACTCCTTCAAGCCCTAACAAAACTCTTAACACAATTATAGGTGTGTTACTTGGTATGATTTTAGGCGTTCTTATTATATTTATAATAGAACTGTTTGATACAAGAATCAAAACAGAAGACGATTTAGTTTCTAAATTTGATTTACCAATACTTGGGGTTATCCCTGATTTAGAATCATCTTTAACAAAAGGAGGTAAGTAAAATGAGTGCATCAAATAAGAAAGTAAAATTAGGTGGATTCTTCAGTAAGAAAAAACCTCTTTCATATGAAGATGATATGGCAAATATCATTAACGACGATACCAAATTTAATATTAAAGAAGCGTATAAAACAACAAGAACTAATGTTATCTTTTCACTGAATTCAAACAAAGGATGTAAAAGAATAATTGTTACCTCTTCAATTCCTGGTGAAGGTAAATCTTTAACATCCGTAAACACAGCGATCACTTTTGCTATGGCGAATACAAAAGTTCTTATAATCGACTGTGACTTAAGAAAACCAAAACTTCACAGATATCTTGGTGTAGATAATAAAAAAGGTTTATCAAATGTTTTAGGTGGGTTTGACAGTTTGGAAGACTGCCTTAAAAGAAATAAAGATTTAAATATCGACTTTATAACAGCAGGGCATACTCCTCCTAACCCGATTGAACTTTTATCAAGTGAAAATATGTCAAAACTTCTTGATGAAATGTCCGAGAAATATGATTATATATTCCTTGATACCCCTCCTGTTAATGTAGTTGCAGATACTTCTGCAATAGCAAAATTTGTAGACGGAATTCTGTTTGTTGTTCGTCATAAATTTACTACTCAGGATATGGTTTATAAAGCAATAAGTTCAATGGAATTTGCAAATGCTAAAGTTTTAGGATTTATCTTAAATGATGTTGACTTATCGTCATATTCATTTACATCAAAAGTAGGATACGGAAACTATAAATACAAAAACTACTATCAGTATAGCAGTTACTATTATTGATAATAGTAGAAAGGTGTTAATATGGTTGATTTTCACACTCACATCCTCCCCGACATGGATGACGGGGCACAAGATGTAGAAGTTGCGGCAAAAATGCTTTTATTGTCTAAAACTCAAGGTGTAGATACCATTGTTGCGACGCCACATTTTAATGCCTCTATGGAATCCTTGGAAAGTTTTCTTAAAAGAAGAGACAAATGTTTCAAAGAGTTAATGGCATATGTTGAAGAAAACGGTCTTGATGTTCCGAAGATTGTTTTAGGTGCGGAAGTAGCATTTTGCAAAGAGGTTATTGCATTAGATATAAGAAAACTGTGTATAGAAAATACAGATGCAGTTTTAATTGAACTTCCGTTTGTCTTTTTAAATGGCTGGATATATAATGAACTTTACAGAATATCTATGGAATATAAAATAGATATAATTCTTGCTCATGTTGAAAGATATGTGGGAGTCAGAGATGATTTTTCTATGATTGAGCCTTTCTTTGATCTTGATATGTATATACAGGTTAATGCAGAAAGTTTTATAGACAGAAGAATGAAAAAGACTATGCGTAAAATGATTAAGGAAAAAAGAATTGATCTTTTAGGCACAGATTGTCATAACTTAAAAAAGAGAAGTCCAAATATGGATAAAGCATATAAATACATAGAGAAAAAATACGGAGAACAGTTGATTAAGAAAATAGAAGAAAATTCGGAAAAAATATTGAGTAAGTAGGTATTTTACCCATGAGAAGAAATTTACGAAAATTATTTTTAATGTTTATAGACTTTTGCATGGTTGCTATTGCATATTTTCTTGTTGTAATGTTAATAAGAAATGATTTTATAAGTTTTTTAAAAACTCCTCAGGCAACATATTCTGTTATAGTAACAGGAGTTGCAATTGTAATTGCTCTTAATGTAATAGATTTTTACTCCTCGCTTTGGGTTTATACAGGAACGAAGGAATATTTCTCAGGTTTCTTAGCGAGTATAGGAGCAGTTGCAATAGTTGGCCTTGCAACAGGATTTTTTGGCAACTATTTCTTGCCTTATAAATATGTTATTGCATCCGGAATAGTGTCTATTATTATGTGTCTTGGATACCGAGTAGGAATAAAGGTTGTTTATGCTTTCTTAGAAGAGTATTTTGCACAAACCAATAATGTGAAAACAAATTTACTTATTATTGGAGCAGGGGACTCTGCAGCATTGGCTATAAGAGGTATAAGAAGAGATAAATATTCTAACTATAACATAGTCGGGCTTGTAGATGACAATTTAAGAAAAAGCGGGTCATTGGTATACGGTATCAAGATAATTGGTACAAGAGATGATATCCTGGACATTTGTGAAGAAAAAAATGTTAAAGAAATTCTTCTTGCTATTCCGTCCATCTCTGAAAAAGATAAATATGAAATTCTTAATATTTGCGCAAACACCTCTTGTAAAATTAAAATTCTTCCTAAAACAATGGGAATTTCAGGCGATGTTAAAGTTAACAAAGATGCAAGAGATATTCAGATAGAAGACTTACTTCCTCGTGATGTTATCGAACTTGATATTGATGATATATCCGAAGATTTAAGCGATAAGGTAATTTTAGTAACAGGCGGAGGTGGGTCTATCGGCTCAGAACTCTGCAGACAAATTGCAGCGTTCAAACCGAAAAAACTTGTCATCGTTGATATCTATGAAAACAATGCGTACGATATTCAGAATGAATTAAAAGACATTGCACCTGAACTTGATATTGAAGTTTTAATTGCAAGTGTAAGAGATAAAAACAGATTAGATAAGATATTTGAAAAAATAAAACCCGAAGTTGTATTTCATGCAGCAGCGCATAAACACGTTCCACTTATGGAAGATTCATCCTGCGAAGCAGTAAAGAATAATATTGTAGGAACTCTTAATGCATGTCTTGTATCTGATAAACACAATGTTAAAAAGTTTATTTTAATATCAACAGACAAAGCAGTTAACCCTACTAATATTATGGGTGCTACCAAGCGTGTGTGCGAAATGATTATTCAGGGAATAAATAAAATAAGTAATACCAAATTTGTTGCAGTAAGATTTGGTAATGTGTTGGGAAGTAACGGGTCGGTTGTTCCTCTGTTTAAAAAACAAATAACAAACGGTGGCCCGGTTACTATTACACATAAGGATATTACAAGGTATTTTATGACTATTCCTGAAGCCGCTCAACTTGTTATGGAAGCAGGAGTCTTTGCTAATGGCGGAGAAATATTTGTGCTTGATATGGGTGAGCCGGTAAAAATATATGATTTGGCAGAAAAAATGATAAAACTATCCGGTTTGACTGTGGGCAGAGATATAGATATCGTTGTTACGGGTCTAAGACCGGGCGAAAAATTATATGAGGAACTGCTTATGGATGAAGAAGGTCTGTCTTCAACCAAGAATAAAAAAATCTTTGTTGCAAAACCTAATAATATCGACTTTGAAAAATTAAAAGAAGATATTGATGTGCTTTTGAAATATGCAAATGAAGAAGATTCTTCCAGCATAAGAGATAAATTAAAAAACCTCGTTCCATCATTTAAAGAAGAAACAAATTGTTAATACATAAAAAGTTCAGGAAAGTTCCTGAACTTTTTTAATATTTTTGAATGGTCATTTTTCGTATATAATAGGCTGAATCTGTTTTCCCTCTATTGCAAAAAGAAGAGTTTTATCTATTTCATCCATATTTGCAACTAATGAGCGTGGCTTATCAAAAGGCGCATCCTGATTGAAAGGAACAAAGAATATTCCCTTATAATTTAAAAGAAATCCTATATTCTTAAGCGAATTTCCAAGTCCGTCATTTGTCGATACTGCTATTATAATAGGCTTTAAATTCCTTAATGTTGCCTTAGTTGCCATTGTAACAGATGTATCGGTAATACCGTTTGATAACTTTGCCAATGTATTGCCGGTGCAAGGTGCAATAATAAGCGCATCAATAAGATTTTTAGGACCAATCGGCTCAGCATCTTTAATGGTTGAAATAACCTTGTTTTTACATATATCTTCTAATTTTTCAATAAGAGTTTTTGCATCAGTGAATCTTGTATCTGTCTTAAATACATTATCTGATACAATAGGTATAACATTATACCCCATATTTTTGATTTTTTCAATTTGGGGTATAACTTTATTAAATGTGCAATAGGAACCGGTGAGGGCAAAGCCCACATTCACATTCCCCATATTTTAACCCCCAACTCAGTTAAGATATTACTGATTGTATTTTTGATTATTATTCCTGCGGTCTGGGGTGCAATTTTCCCAGGTAAAGAAAGAGCGCGTATAACTTTTATGTCAAGAAGTTTTGCATATTTGAAATCTATGCCTCCGCTTCCCGATGCAAGATCTATTATAACTGAATTTTTCTTAACTCTCTTTAAACATTCCTCATCAATTACCAAAGATGGTATGGTGTTAAATATAATATCAAATTTGTTTATATTATCATAAATATTCTTTGTCTTAATTTTTTTATATCCATAGCAATCAATCCATGATAAATCTTCTAATTTTCTGGCGCTTACCGTAACGTTAACTCCAAGAGAAGATAAACTTTTTGCAAGTATTTTTCCTATTCTTCCAAACCCGCAAATAAGTATGTTTGACCCGTGCAGAGTAAAAGGAGTTTCATTTATCGCAATGGAGATTGCCCCTTCAACTGTTGGAATAACATTGTATACACTAAGTTCCTCCCTTAATCCGTAATCAAAACTTAAAATGTTTTTCGCTTTTAATTCGCTTTTGAATGAAGAATTTAAAATACCCCCAAAAAGAAGTTTTTTAGAATCAGAATATTCTGTTATTTCAGATAATTTTATATTTTTCTTGGAAAAAGGTGCATTTAAATACAGGTTATCTCTGGATAAGGGTATGCCCATTATGAGTATATCATTTTCCAAAATTCCTTTTTCTAAATCACTGTATATATAATAAGGAATAGACTCGGTAGAGTTATCAAATCCGTAAAAGGAAACATCAAATCCATCATTTTTAAATTCCTTTGCAACAGTAAGTTGTCTTAAGTCTCCTCCAAGTATAAGAATCTTCCTGTTCATAATAAAGCACCTCCGCAGATAATCTATTATAATTTATGATTTTTAAGTATTTCTTGTGATTTAAAAAAATATAAAAAAATTTTAAAAATTTGCTTGACATATAAAAAATAGTATGGTATATTAAGAAAGTTGCTGGAACAAATCTGGCATCGGTCTTTGAAAATTAAACAATATGATGGTCCTTGAAATTTTTTAAAAATGAGTTTTAAACTGAGTTTAAAAATGAACCAAGGTAATAAAGGAAATGCAAGCAAAGAAAAAGCTAGCAAAACTAAGTCAGAATTAATTTGAACGATTAATAAATTTTTTATTAAGAGTTTGATCCTGGCTCAGGACGAACGCTGGCGGCGTGCCTAACACATGCAAGTCGAGCGAGAAACTTAAGAATGATCCTTCGGGTGAATGATTAAGTGGAAAGCGGCGGACGGGTGAGTAACGCGTGAGTAATCTGCCTTAAGGAGGGGGATAACACAGAGAAATCTGTGCTAATACCGCATAACATATTTCTCCCGCATGAGAGAGATATCAAAACTGAGGTGCCTTAAGATGAGCTCGCGTCCGATTAACTAGTT